>DATDMW010000056.1:0-3763 GCA_036518595.1 Burkholderiales bacterium | reverse complement strand
ATCACGGTCGCGGACTGCGTGCTCATCGGAGGGCCGGCGGCCGTCCTGGGCCCGATCGGCGACCTGGTCGAGTCGATGATCAAGCGCTCGGTGGGCGCCAAGGACTCGGGCAAGCTCCTGCCGGGGCACGGCGGCATGCTGGACCGCATCGACGCCCTGCTGTTCGTCTCCGCCTGGACCTACGTCTACGTCCTGCACCTGCGGTAAGCGCCCCACCTGCGGCAGGCGCTGCACCTGCGGTGGCGCTGCACCGGTAAGCGCCCTTCCTGCGGCAGGCGCTGCACCTGCGGCAGACGCTACACCCGCGTTAGCATTGTCCGCCTTCCTGGTGCGAGCGCAGCGCGGCTTTGCCGCGCGGAGCGAGGGGGACCGGGGTGCGCGAGCGGCAGCGAGCCGTACCCCGTCAGATCGAAACGGCAAAAACCCCCGCGGGGGAGGTGCTCCCGCGAGGGTTGCCAAACTAACTGCGAAGCTAACTAGGCCTTAAGCGTGTGAGAGGCGAGGCAAAGTCAGGCTAAGGAAAAACTTTCATATGGGCACGGCCGCCACGCATGACAGATTTATTCGGGAGGCCGTCAATCTAGGTCACACCGACCGAAGTCGGTGTGAAGGGAGGAGGAGAACAGCGGGCGGGCGCTTTAAGTTAGGAGGAGGAGGAGGAAGCGCCGACTCGTCGTTCTTGCCGCTTCTGGGGAGCAAGGGATGTGCCGACCTGAGCCGATCAAGCCGATGTCGTTGAATTGCGGGCGGTTCCGTGTTACGACCGCGATCGATCTCACAACATTTTCGCGACGGACCCTGACATTCCCGTCAGGCGGGACCGTCGCTCCCCGTAAATTTTCGTAGCCTCCGTGAAGCGTGTCCATGCCGCATAGCCTCCTGGTTATCAACGCCGACGGCCCGGAGACCCGCGTCGCGCTCGTCGAAGATGGGTTCCTCGGTGAGCTCTACATCGAACGCAAGCGCGAGCGAGGTATCGCCGGAAACATCTACAAGGGCCGCGTCGAGCGCGTGCTCCCTGGGATGCAGGCCGCTTTCGTCAACATCGGCCTCGAAAAGAGCGCCTACCTGCACGTCTCCGACGTCCGGGGCACGCCGGACGACCTGAAAGGGTTGCTGTCGGGCGAGTCCAATCGGAACGAGGATCGGGAGGACGAAGAAGAGGAGCGCGACAAGCAACGCGCCGGCGGCGGTGCCCGCATCGAAGACCTCCTCAAAGAAGGCCAGGAGGTCATCGTCCAGGTCACGAAGGAGCCCATCAGCACGAAGGGGGCGCGGACGACGCGCTACATCTCGCTGCCCGGGCGCCACCTCGTGTTCATGCCGACGGTCGACCACATCGGCATCTCGCGCCGCATCGCTTCCGACAAGGAGCGTCGTCGGCTGCGAGAGATCGTCGAGTCGGTGCGCCCGCCGGGCTCCGGCTTCATCGTCCGCACGGTCGCCGAGGGCGTGTCCGAGCGCGAGCTGAAGTCGGACATGGAGTTCCTGATCAAACTTTGGAACAACGTCGTCCAGCGCGCCGAGGGCGGCCGCTGTCCCTCGCTGATCTACAACGACCTCGATCTCTTGCTGCGCACGGTGCGCGATCTCTTCACGACCGACGTCGAGAAGCTGATCATCGATTCGCGCAGCGAGTACGAGCGCGTCAAGAAGTTCATCGCCGCGTTCATGCCCGATTTCCAGGGGCACATCGAGCTCTACGAAGGCCAGGAGCCGATCTTCGACGGCTTCGGCATCGAGATCGAAATCGACCGCGCGCTGGAGCGCAAGGTGTGGCTGAAGTCGGGCGGCTACCTCATCGTCGACGAGATGGAGGCGCTGACCGCCATCGACGTCAACACGGGACGCTTCGTCGGCAAGTCCAGCCTCGAAGATACGATCACCAAGACGAACATGGAGGCGGCTCGCGAGGTGGCGGAGCAGCTCCGCATCCGCTCGATCGGCGGCATGATCGTCGTCGACTTCATCGACATGGACCGCCCGCACAACCGCGACAAGGTCACGCGGGCGTTCAACGACTACCTGAAGAAGGACCGCGCGAAGGCGGCCGTGACGCGCATCTCGGAGCTGGGGCTCATCGAGATGACGCGCAAGCGCACGCGCGAGTCGCTGCTGCACAACCTCACCGAGCCGTGCTCGGCGTGCGAAGGCAAGGGCTACACGAAGTCGCGCCGCACCGTTTGCTACGAGCTCTTCCGCGAGCTGCGTCGACAGGGCGACCTGGTCGAGGGCGACACGATCCTCATCGAGGTGCACCCCGAGGTCGCGAACGTGCTGGCCACCACCGACCGCCCGTTCCTGGACGATCTCGAGAAGCGCCTGCAGAAGCGCCTGGTGGTGAAGGCGCGCGGTTCGTTCCACGTCGAGGACTTCGAGATCCGCTCGCCCAACGACAAGACGCCCATCGAGAAGTCCGCGGCGGCGGGCGGCGGCGGCGACGACAAGGAGAAGGAGCCCAAGCGGCGGCGGCGCAAGAAGCGCATCGGTCCGCCTGCCGAGGTCGAGGCCATGCTGGCCGAGGAAGAGGCGGCCAGCGTCGTCGATCCCGAGTCGCTGGCCGATGAAGAGGCGCAGAGCGCCGCACAGCCGCCGAACGGCGCGGCCCCGCAGCAGCCGGCTGGCGCCTCGGCGCACTCGGACGACGCGGCCAAGTCGTAGCGCCGTGGCCGCTGGAACGAACCAAGCTCCGGTTCACGTCTGCTTCGTCTGCCTGGGTAACATCTGCCGCTCGCCGACGGCCGAGGCGGTGATGCGTCACATCGTGAAGCAGGAGGGCCTCGAGGCGCGCGTGCGCATCTCGAGCGCCGGCACGGGTGATTGGCACGTCGGCGCGCCGCGCGACAAGCGCAGCTCCGCCGTGGGCGCCGCGCGCGGCATCCCGCTGTCGGGGCGTGCCCAGCAGTTCACGACGGGTTCATTCGAGGGCTGCGACTACGTGCTGGCGATGGATCGCGCGAACCGCGACGAGCTCCTGCGCCTGGCGCGCACCGACGCCGATCGCGCCAAGGTGGTCTTGCTGCGCTCGTTCGATCCGGCGGCGCCGCGCGACGCCGAGGTGCCCGATCCGTACTACGGAGGCCCGAGCGGATTCGAGGAGGTGTTCGATCTGTGCGAGGCGGCGTGCCGCGCGTTCCTCGACCACCTGCGGACGCAGCACCGGCTCTGATGGCGGGCGGGCATGGTGGGGCGGGTGCGGGCGGCGCTGGAGGCCGCGGTGGGTGGAAAGGTCTCGGGCGAGCGCTCCGTGAGCGGCGGCGACATCAACAGCGCCCATGCGATCTCGTTCACGAACGGGCGGAGGCTCTTTGTGAAGACGAACGCGCGCGAGCCGGCCGGCCTGTTCCAGGCCGAGGCCGAGGGGCTCGCGTGGCTCGCCGAGGCGCGAGCGCTGCGCGTGCCAGACGTCGTCGCGTGCGGGCCTGGCTTCCTCGCGCTGGAGCTCATAGAGGCTGCGCCGCGCGCGCGTGACTTCGACGAACGGCTCGGGCGCGGCCTCGCGGCGCTGCATCGGTTCGGCGCGCCGCGCTTCGGTCTCGACCATGACAACTTCATCGGGCGGTTGCCGCAGGACAACGCGCGCGTGACGGAGCCCGATTGGCCCGCCTTCTACCGGGCGCGCCGGCTCGAGCCGCAGCTGCGGCTGGCCACCGACGAGGGGCTGGCCTCGGCGCGCATGCGCAGCGGCTTCGAGCGGCTGTTCGCGCGCTTGCCCGAGCTCTGTGGGCCACCCGAGCCGCCCGCGCGGCTGCACGGCGACTTG
>DATDMW010000055.1:0-5233 GCA_036518595.1 Burkholderiales bacterium | reverse complement strand
CATGGCGGCGCCCGCGACGAGGGCCGCGAAAGCGAGCGTTTCGGTGGATTTGGCGCCCGCCGCGGTGCTCATCGGCGGGGATTATAGGGACGGCTACCGCGCGTCGTTGCGCTGGCGGTAGGCCTCCTCGAGCCGCGCGGTGGCGCGGACCAGCTCCTCCTGGAGCGCCTGCTGGCGCGCGAAATAGCTCTCGGTCAGGCGGCTGCGGCCGCCGCCGATGCCGGCGCGCTCGCCGGGAAGCGGCTCGGCGCCCTGGCCCAGGCGCGTCTTCGCGGCGTCCACCGCCTGCTGCGCGGCGCGCACCTCGGCGTCGGCCGCATCCAGCCGGGCGACTCGATCCTGCGCCGGAGCGGCCGGGCGCCGCGCCTCGGACGCGGCGGGGGCGGGCGGCTGCGCGGTCGCCTGCGCGACGCTGAAGCGCTCGACCAGGTGGGCGTCCGGCACCGGGGTGTCCGAGTACACGACGCTGCCGTCGCCGCGCTCGTACTTGTAGATGGTGTCGGCGAGCGCGGGCGCGGCCGCTGCGGCCAGGGCGGCGGCGAGGACGTGGAGGCGGATCTTGCTCATAAGCGACGGATTTCCCGGCCCATTGGAACACGCGCGCCGCGAAGAGTTTTCGACGTGCCTTATGGGCCGGGCGGAGGTCCGGCGCCGATGCGCGGGTGATAGAATTTCGTCGCCGTCAAGGCGCGAACACGATGCCAAAACCCGCCTTCGTCCACCTCCGGCTGCACAGCGAATACTCGGTCACGGACGGCATCGTGCGCATCGACGACGCGGTGGCCCGCGCGGCCGCCGACGGCATGCCGGCCCTCGCCATCACCGACCTCGCCAACGTCTTCGGCATGGTCAAGTTCTACAAGGCGGCGCGCGCGGCGGGCGTGAAGCCGGTCGTCGGCTGCGACGTCTGGGTCTCGAACGAGTCCGAGCGCGACAAGCCGCATCGCCTGCTCCTGCTGGTCCAGACGCACGACGGCTACCTGCGGCTCTCGGACTGGCTGTCGCGCGCCTGGCTCGAGAATCAGCACCGGGGCCGGGGCGAGCTGCGCCGGAGCTGGCTCGCCGAGACCGGCACGGCGGGCGTCATCGCGCTGTCGGGAGCGATGCAAGGCGACGTCGGCATGGCGCTGCTCTCGGACAACCGGCCGGCGGCCGAGCGCCTCGCGCGCGAGTGGGCGAAGCTCTTCCCCGGCCGGTTCTACGTCGAGCTCCAGCGTCCCGGCGGTCCGCAGGCGGAGGCCTACGTCGCCTCGGCGGTGCAGCTCGCGGGAGCGCTCGGCCTGCCGGTCGTCGCCACGCACCCGGTGCAGTTCCTGACCCCGGAAGAGTTCACCGCGCACGAGGCGCGCGTCTGCATCGCCGAGGGCTACGTGCTCGGCGATCGCCGGCGGCCGCGCGCGTTCACCCCGAAGAGCTACTTCCTGTCGCAGGCCGAGATGGGAGAGCTCTTCGCCGATCTCCCCGAGGCGCTCGCGAACTCGGTCGAGATCGCCCGCCGCTGCAACCTGTCGCTGCAGCTGGGGAAGTCGAAGCTGCCCGCGTTCCCGACGCCGGGCGGCCTGTCGCTCGAGGATTTTCTGCGCGAGCAGGCGCGAAAGGGGCTCGGCGCGCGTCTCCGGGCGCTGTACGGCGACCAGTTGGAGGATCAGCGCGCCAAGTACGAGGCGCGCCTGGAGCTCGAGCTCGGAACCATCATCAATATGGGATTCGCCGGCTACTTCCTGATCGTCGCCGATTTCATCAACTGGGCGAAGTCGAACGGGGTGCCGGTCGGCCCCGGGCGCGGCTCGGGCGCGGGCTCGCTGGTCGCGTACTCGCTCGGCATCACCGACCTCGACCCGCTGCGCTACGACCTGCTGTTCGAGCGCTTCCTCAATCCCGAGCGCGTGTCGATGCCCGACTTCGACATCGACTTCTGCGAGCGCGGCCGCGACCGCGTGATCGAGTACGTGAAGCAGAAGTACGGCTCGCAATCCGTCTCGCAGATCGCCACCTTCGGCACCATGGCGGCGCGCGCGGTGGTGCGCGACGTCGGGCGCGTCATGGAGTGGAGCTACACGCGGACCGACGAGCTCGCCAAGCTGATCCCCTTCCAGCCGGGCAAGCGCATCACGCTCGAGAACGCGCGCGAGATGGAGCCGCGGCTCGCGGAGCGCGAGAAGAATGAGGAGGAGACGCGCGAGCTGCTCGCGCTCGCCGGCCAGCTCGAGGGCATCGTGCGCAACGTCGGCATGCACGCGGGCGGCGTGCTGATCGCGCCGGGGAAGCTGACCGACTTCTGCCCGCTGTACGCGGCGCAAGGCACCGAGAGCACGGTGTCGCAGTTCGACATGAAGGACGTCGAGCGCATCGGCCTGGTCAAGTTCGACTTTCTCGGCCTGACCACGCTCACGATCCTCGACTGGGCGGGACAGTCGATCCGCGCGATGGGCGAGCCGGGCTTCGCGCTCGAGAAGATCCCGCTCGACGACCCGGCCGCGTACGCGGTCTTCGCGCAGGCGAACACGACCGCGGTGTTCCAGTTCGAGTCGCGCGGCATGCGCGACCTGCTGAAGCGCGCGAAGCCCGACCGCTTCGAGGACATTATCGCGCTCGTGGCTCTATACAGACCGGGGCCCATGGATCTGATCCCCGACTTCATCGAGCGCAAGCAGTCGGGCGGCAGGAAGGTCGAGTACCTCGACCCGCGCCTCGAGCCGATCCTCAAGCCGACCTACGGCATCATGGTGTACCAGGAGCAGGTGATGCAGATCGCGCAGGCGATCGGCGGCTACTCGCTCGGCGGCGCCGACCTGCTGCGGCGCGCGATGGGCAAGAAGGACGCGAAAGAGATGGCGCAGCAGCGCGAGATCTTCCTCGCGGGCGCGGAGAAGAACGGCATGGCGCGCGGCAAGGCGAACGCGCTCTTCGACCTGATGGAGAAGTTCGCCGGCTACGGCTTCAACAAGTCCCACGCCGCGGCCTATGCGCTGGTCGCCTACCAGACGGCGTATCTCAAGGCGCACTACCCGGCGGCGTTCATGGCGGCCAACCTCTCGGCGATCATGGACGACACCGACAAGGTGCACCAGTTCCACGAGGACGCGCTCGCGAACGGCCTGAAGGTCCTGCCGCCCGACGTGAACACCGGCGAGTACCGCTTCACGCCCGTCGACGCGAAGACGATCCGCTACGGCCTCGGCGCCGTGAAGGGCACGGGCGAGTCGGCGATCGGCGCGATCCTGAAGGCGCGCGAGGCCGGCCCGTTCGCGGATCTCTTCGATTTCTGCCGGCGCATCGACAAGCGCATCGTGAACCGGCGCGTGGTCGAGGCGCTGGTGCGCGCCGGCGCGTTCGACTCGCTGAACCGGAACGAGCACGATCACCGCGCGAGCCTCCTCGCCTCGGTCGGGATCGCCCTCGACGCCGCGGAGCAGGCCGAGCGCGACGCGCAGCAGGTGAGCCTGTTCGGCGAGGCCGAGAGCGCGCAGCGCACGCTGTCGCTGGTCGCCGCGCCGCGCTGGGACGAGGTGCAGCGGCTGCGCGAGGAGAAGGCGGCGCTCGGCTTCTACCTGTCGGGGCATCCGTTCTCGGTGCACCGCGCCGAGGTCGCGCGCTTCGTGCGCACGAACCTGCGCAACCTGGCGCCGTCCGCCGACGGCGACGCGCGCGCGCAGCTGATCGCGGGCGTGGTCGAAGGCCTGAGGGTCCTGCGCACGCAGCAGGGCCGGATGGTCGCGATCAACCTCTCCGACGGCACCGCCGTGCAGGAGGTGACGATCTACAACGAGGTCTTCGACCCGATCCGCGATCTCGTCAAGGAGGACGCGATCGTCGTGATCGAGGCGAAGGTGCGGCTGGTGCGCCGCTCGAGCGGCGACGAGGGCGAGACCACGTTCATGCGCATCATCGCCGAGCGCGTCTACGATCTCGCGACGGCGCGCACCCGCTTCGCGCGCGAGATGCGGCTCGTGATGAACGGCGAGGCCTCGCGCGAGGCGGCGGCCGCGACGGCGAAGCTGAAGGAGCTGCTCGCGCCGTACCGCAACGGCCCGTGCCCGGTGGCGATCGCGTATCAGAACGGGACGGCGAGCGTGCAGATGCGGCTGGGCGACGGCTGGAAGGTGAGCCTCGACGACCGCCTGCTCGAGTCGCTGCGGCAATGGCTCAGGCCGGAAAACGTGGAGGTGCTCTACTCGTGAAAATCCTCATCATCCTCGCCATCGCGGCGGGCATCGGCTGGTACGCGTACAAGTCGATCTGGGATGCGCCGGAGACCTGCGCGAGCGATCAGCAGGCGTGCATGGAGAAGTGCCGCCGCACCACGACCGAGAACCAGGAAGCGCAGGCCTGCCAGGCGGCGTGCACGCGCGAGCGGGAAAGCTGCGATCGCGAAAAAGCCCGCTCGGTCCGCTAATACATGTCGTCCTGAGCGAAGCGAAGGACCTGCTTTTACTCCGTCGGCCACTGCTCGAACTCGTCGTAGCTCCCCGCGTTCTCGCTCACCTGCACGTCGGTCACCTGCGCCGCCGCCGGCCCGCGCCGCGCCCACGCGATGATCGCGTCGACCCTGTCGGGCGGACCGTCGACGACCGCCTCGACCTTGCCGTCGCGCGTGTTGCGGACCCAGCCGGTCACGCCGAGCGTATTGGCCTGCCGCGTCATCTCGTAGCGGAAGCCGACGCCCTGGACGCGGCCGTCTATTAGAAGATGCTTAGCCATGGTGCGATTTTCCTACTGGGTCCACGTCGGCGTAAAGTTCGGAGATTCGACATGAAGGAGCGAATCATGAAGTGGCTTTCGATTGTGACCGCGGTCCTGGCTATGACGTTCGCCGGCGGCGCCTTTGCGCAGGAGAAAGTCGTCTATCACTTCGACAGCGGCCTCTCGCAGGCGACCAAGGGCCTGCGCAACATCTACAACCATCTCGAGGTCGACCCGAAGGCGAAGATCGTCGTCGTCGCGCACGCCGACGGCGTCGATTTCCTGATGGAAGGCGCGAAGGACCGGCTCGGGCCGTTCGACGCGCGCGTTCAGGACCTGATCGGGCGCGGCGTGAAGTTCGAGGTGTGCAAGATCACGCTGCGCAACCGCAAGCTCAGGAAGGAGCAGTTCATCCTCGGCGTCGACTACGTGCCCTCGGGCGTGGTGCAGATCACGCACCTGCAGCAGAAGGAAGGCTACGCGTATCTCAAGCCCTGACGGCTGAGCTACCGGTTCTGGAACGTCTGCAGAGTTTCCGGGGCCCGCAGCG
>DATDMW010000054.1:0-10077 GCA_036518595.1 Burkholderiales bacterium | reverse complement strand
GAAGACCGGGCTGCACGTGTTCGTGCCGATCCGGCGTACCATCGACTTCGACACGTCGCGAGCGGTGTCGGAGCTGGTGGGCCGGCACCTGATGCGCGAGCACCCGAAGGACATCACCATGGAATGGAGCGTCCCGAAGTGCACCGGCAAGATCTTCATGGACTACAACATGAACGTGCGCGGCAAGACGCTGAACGTCGCCTACTCACCGCGCGGGCTTCCGGGCGCCGCGGTCTCGATGCCGCTCACCTGGGAGGAGCTCGAGAAAGCGCACCCGCTCGACTTCAGGATCACCAACGCGGCCGAGCGCCTGGTGAAGACGGGCGACCGCTGGGCCGAGGCCCTGACCCGGAAGCAGAGTCTCGAAAAGGTCCTGGAGAACGCGAAGTCCTGACCGGGACCGCTTGATTTAGCAGAAGTTTTGCGTTCATAATACGCGCCCCTTCGTCGGGAGAGCACCATGGCGGCAAGATCCATCGCATCGCTCAGCGTCTCGTTCGGGCTCGTCTCGATCCCGGTGAAGCTGTACTCCGCCACCGAGGCGAGCCGCGCAATCTCGTTCAACCTGCTGCACAAGGCGTGCGGCTCGCGCCTGAAGCAGCAGTACCTCTGCGTCAAGGAGGAGGTCGTGGTGCCGCGCGAGGACATGGTCAAGGGCTACGAGTTCGCCAAGGACCAGTACGTGATGTTCTCGCCCGAGGAGCTGAAGGCGCTCGAGGAGACCGGGACGCACACCGCCGAGATCACCGAGTTCGTGCCGCTCGAGTCGGTCGACCCGGTGTACTTCGACAAGGCCTACTACCTGGCGCCCGACAAGGGCGGGGCCAAGCCCTACGCGCTGCTCGCCAAGGCGCTGCGCGAGACCGGGCGCTGCGCGCTCGGGCGCTGGGCCGCGCGCGGCAAGCAGTACATCGTGATGCTGCGGCCGGCCACGCTCGACACGGGGACCGGCAAGGCCGATGCCCTGGTCATGCAGCAGCTGCTTTACGCGGACGAGGTGCGCAAGATCGGCGAGATCGAGATTCCCAAGACCGAGGTGAAGGACGCCGAGCTGAAGCTCGCGCGCCAGCTGATCGAGCAGCAGGCCTCCGAAGCCTTCGACCCCGCCGCGTACAAGGACGACGTCAAGGAGCGCATCGAGGCCGCGGTGCAGAAGAAGGTCGAGGGCCAGGAGATCACGATGACGGAGGAAGCCCCGCAAGGCGGCGGCCAGGTGATCGACCTGATGGAGGCGCTGCGCGCGAGCCTCGAGAAGAAAGGCGCCGTGCCTTCGAAAGGCAAGGAGGCGGAGGCTCGCAAGCCCGCGAAGCGCGCGGCCGCCCAGGCCGCGCCTGCGAAGAAGGCGGCGAAGAAGTAATTTCCGGCCGCAGGCGATGCATCAGTACGGCGTCCGCGACGTCGAGCGGCTGCTCAATCTTTCCCGCAGCACGATCCAGAGCCTGGTGAAGGCCGGGTTCGTGTCGCCCGCACGCGGCCCGCGCCGCAGCCTGCTCTTCTCCTTCCAGGATCTGATCGTGCTGCGCACCGCGCAGGCGCTCGCCGCCGCCAAGGTCCCGGCGCGGCGGATCACGAAATCGCTGAAGGAGCTGAGGCGCCAGCTTCCGGCCTCGGTTCCGCTGTCCGGGCTTTCGATCGGAGCGGTCGCCGACCGCGTGGTCGTGAAGGAAGGCGCGAGCCGCTGGCAGGCCGACTCGGGACCGTACCTGCTCGCGCTCGAGGTCGAGCCTGCCGGCGGCTCGCTCAAGGTGATCGAGCGCCGCGGGCCGAGCGCCGAGGAATGCTTCGAGCGCGCGCTCGCCCTCGAGCGCACCGACGTCCCGGGGGCGCGCGCGGCGTACGAGCGCGCGGTCGCGGCCGACGCGTCGCACCTGTCGGCGCACGTCAACCTCGGGCTGCTCCTGCACGAGGACGGCCGCTTCGCCGAGGCCGAGGCCGCCTACCGGCGGGCGCTGTCCGCGTGCGGCGGGGATCCCGTGCTCTGGTACAACCTCGGGGTGCTGCTCGAGGACATGGAGCGCAAGGACGAGGCGCTGGCGGCGTACGAGGAGGCGCTGCGCAAGAACCCGCAGTTCGCCGACTGCCACTACAACCTCGCGCTCCTGTGCGAGGACCTGAACAAGCCCGCCAAGGCGATCCGTCACATGGCGCAGTACCGGCGCCTGGTCGAGCGCCGCTAGCTCAGCTCGTTTTGCTCTCGATCCATTTCGCGGTCTTGCGGCCGGCCTTCTCGAGCGCCTGGCCGGTCTTGACCGCGGCTTTCTTCAGCGCGTGTCCCGTTTTCTGCGCTGCGCGGTCGAGCGCCGCGCCGGTCTTGTGAGCGGCGCGCTCGAGCCTGTTGGGCTGGCTCGCGGCCGCCGGCGCCGACGCGAGCGCGAGGACTGCGAGAACGATCGCCATCTTCTTCATCGGTGTCGCTCCATGGAGACGGTGCGCTCCACACCGTCTGAGACTCAGACCGGCTTCCGCTCCTTCGCGTTCCAATAACGCTCGAGATTGTCGATCAGCGCCGGGCTGAAATGACAGTATGCCTGCTCGAGCGCGTACAGCGCCATGTATTCGCGGAACCGATCGAGCGGCTCCTGCGCCAGCCGGAACCCGCGCCGGTTCGCGATCGCGCCGACCACGCCCGAGCTCGTCAGCCGCTCGACCACGCGCGCGATCGCGGCGTCCATGTCTCCGGGCGCGCAGAGCTCGTCGCAGACGAGCCGTCCCTCCGGGCTCGCGCAATCGAGCCGGCGCTCGGCCATCACCAGCTGGCGCGCGATACGGTCGCCGACGAAGCGCGCGAGGCGCAGGTTGGCCGCGCCCGGGATGATCCCCTCCTTTCGCGCCGGCAGCGTCAGGTAGGCGCTCTCTTCGGCGACGACATGGTCCATCACGAGCAGATACTGGCAGTGCCCGCCGATCGCGAAGCCCTCGACGGCCGCGATCCAGAGCTTCTCGCGCGTATTGCCGGCGACGTCGTCGGGCGGCGCGTCTTCGCGCGCGAGGCCGCGGTAGATCTTGCTGACGACGCCGAGGTCGCGCTCGAGATACCAGAGGAACGGGATCCTGCCGTAATAGAGATGCGTGAGATTGATCCCGCTCCCGAACACGCGCCGGCCCGCGTGCCGGCCGGCCTGTACCGGTCCGCCGCGCAGCACGCAAACCTCGGTGCCCGGATCGAGCAACGCGAGGTCGACGGCGGTCTCGGCGGCGGCAAGCGTCGTGTCGTCCTCGGCGTTGAGATGGCGCGGATTCTTCTGGACGACGATCGACGCCTTGCCCTCGCGCACCACCTCGGCGGCGCCGAGGTCGACGCGGCCGTTGCGCTCCAGCTCGGGAAGCCGCTCGAGCGCCTCGCGCCTCGGCAGCAGCATCGCATGGCACAGATGCCGCCCGGCGCGCGGATCGGCGAGGACCGCCGAGAGCAGCACGCCCTGGCCGATCTCGAGTCCCTGCTTATCGCGCTGCAGCCGGGCCGATTCCGCGGCGACCTGGGCGCGCGTCGGCACCAGACCGGGCGCGAGCTCGGCCGCCTCGTAGACGACGTCGGCGACCCGCAGGAAGCGCGAATAATCGCGCGTGATGCGGCGGTAGAGCGGCTCAGCGTGCTCCGCCAGGAAGCGCTTGCGCGATGAATCCGGCATCGACACAGCATAGCGCGGCGCGCATTACGGGTCATGCGCGCCGCCGGTCGCCGGACTAGAATCGTCGCAGCCTGAGGAGGCGGACACGATGAGCCTTTGCCGGTGCCTCGCGCTGATCGCGCTGCTGCTGCCGCCCGGCCTGTCCGGCGCGGCGGACTTGAGCGGCGTCGTCACCGGCGCGGGCGGCCCCGAGGCGGGCGTCTGGGTCATCGCGGAGACGAATGGGCTCCCGACGAAATTCGCGAAGATCGTCGTGACCGACGATCACGGCCGCTACCTCGTCCCGGATCTTCCGGAGGCGACCTACGACGTCTGGGTCCGCGGCTACGGACTGGTCGACTCGCCGAAGGTCAAGGCGTCACCGGGCAGGCGTCTCGATCTGCGCGCCGTACCCGCGCCCAGCCCTGCCGCCGCGGCGGAGTACTACCCCGCGATCTACTGGTACTCGATGCTGAAGATCCCGGAAAAGAGCCGGTTCCCGGGAACAGGCGAAAAGGGCAACGGCGTGCCCGAGACCTTCCATACGCAAGGCGAGTGGCTGAACGTCGTCAAGACGAACGGCTGCAACTCCTGCCACGCGCTCGGGACGAAGGGCACGCGCACGATCCCGAAGGCGCTCGGCTCGTTCCCGTCGTCGTTCGACGCCTGGGCGCGGCGCATCGCCTCCGGGCAGGCGATGACGACGATGACTTCGGTCATGGGCCGGCTGAACCCGCAGCTCGCGCTCTCGCTCTTCGCCGATTGGACCGACCGCATCGCGGCAGGCGAGCTGCCGCGCTCGGCGCCGCGCCGACCGGAGGGCGCCGAGCGCAACCTCGTGCTCACGCTCTGGGACTGGAGCACTCCGACCGGCTATATGCACGACCTGATCGGGACCGACAAGCGCAAGCCGACGATCAATGCCTACGGCAGGCTCTATGGCTCGACCGAGGAGAGCACCGACGATTTCCCCGTGCTCGAACCGAAGACGAACACCGCGACGCGCGTGCACCACCCGGTGCGCGATCCGAAGACGCCTTCGTCGAAGAGCGCGCCGATGGCGCCGTCGCCTTACTGGGGCGAGAAGCCGATCTGGGACAGCCAGTCGAGCCTGCACAACCCGATGATGGACGAGCGCGGCCGCGTCTGGTTCACGGCGCGCGTGCGCCCGCCGGAGAACCCCGCGTTCTGCCGCAAGGGCTCGACCCATCCCTCGGCGCAAGTCGTGCCGCTCGAGCGCGCGAACCGGCACCTGTCGATGTACGACCCGGCGACCGGCAAGTTCACGCTGATCAGCACCTGCTTTCCGACGCACCACCTGATCTTCGCCGAGGACGCCGACCAGACGCTGTGGACCTCGAGCGGCGCGACCGCCTCGGGCGTCCTCGGCTGGCTGAACCGGCGCGTGTTCGAGGAGACGGGCGACGAGCAGCGCGCGCAAGGCTGGACGCCGTTCGTGCTCGACACCAACGGCAACGGCCGTCGCGACGACTACGTCGACGCGAAGGCGCCGCTCGATCCGACCAAGGACAAGCGCGTCATGATCGGGCTCTACGCCGTCGCCGTGAATTCACAGGACGGCTCGGTGTGGGGAACGTCGCTCGGCTTCCCGGGATACGTCGTGCGCGTGGCGCCGGGACCGGATCCCACCCACACCGCGCTCACCGAGATCTACGAGCCGCCGTTTCCCGGCTACGGCCCGCGCGGCGGCGACATCGATCGGAACGGCGTGTACTGGGTGTCCCTGTCGAGCGGGCATCTGGGCGAGTTCGATCGGCGCAAATGCAAGGTGCTGAACGGCCCGACCGCGACCGGCAAGCACTGCCCCGAGGGCTGGACGCTGCACCCGTTCCCCGGGCCGCAGTTCGCGGGCGTGTCCGAGACGGGCAGCGTCGAGTCGAGCTACTTCACCTGGGTCGACCAGTTCGATGCGTTCGGGCTCGGGCGCAACGTCCCGTACGCGACCGGCAATCTGAACGAGGCGCTGCTCGCCCTGGTCGACGGCAAGTTCGTGACGCTGCGCGTGCCATACCCGAACGGTTTCTACACCAAGTGGGCCGAAGGCCGCATCGACGACCCGGCCGCCGGCTGGAAGGGGCGCGCGCTGTGGGCCACGTTCGGCACGCGCACGGTATTCCATCTCGAAGGCGGCACCGCGAACCGGCCGAAGGTGGTGCGGTTCCAGCTGCGGCCGGATCCGCTGGCGCATTGAAGGAGGAACGCACGATGGACAAGGACGACCTGATTCCCGCCGCGGCAAACGGTCTTCTCGACCGGCGCGCGTTTCTCCGCGGCGGCGCCGCCGTCGCGGCGGTCACCGGGTATGCGCTCGTGAAGCCGGCCGCCGCCGAGCCGCTCAAGGACGAGCCCTGGAGCCGCACGCCCGGCGAAACCGTCGGAACCTACGGCCTGCCCTCGCGCTACGAGAAGAAGGTCGCGCGCACGCTGTCGAACCCGAACGGGGAGCCGCGCACGCAGCACGCGCGCACGCCGCACCAGCTGCTGAACGGCACGTTTACGCCGAACGGGCTGCACTTCGTCATCTCGCACGCGGGCAATCCCGACATCGATCCCGAGCGGCACAAGCTCGTGATCCACGGGCTGGTGAAGCGGCCGCTCGTGTTCACGCTCGACGCGCTCGAGCGCTACCCGATGGTCTCGCGCATGACCTTCGTCGAGTGCGGCGGCAACAGCGCGCCGCTGTTCGCGCACGACCCGATCCAGGCGACGGTTCAGGCGCTGCACGGGCTGTCCTCCTGCGCGGAGTGGACCGGCGTGCCGCTGTCGACGCTGCTCGAGGAGACCGGCATCGACGCCAGGGCGAAGTGGCTGATCGCCGAGGGCGCTGACGCGCCGGCGCTGTCGCGCAGCGTGCCGCTGAAGAAGGGGCTCGACGACGCCATGATCGCGCTCTACCAGAACGGCGAGCGGCTGATGCCGGGCAACGGCTACCCGATGCGGCTGCTGCTACCGGGCTGGGAAGGCAACATGAA
Source organism: Burkholderiales bacterium (assembly GCA_036518595.1). Taxonomy (GTDB): domain Bacteria; phylum Pseudomonadota; class Gammaproteobacteria; order Burkholderiales; family SG8-39; genus VBDM01. The sequence goes on along the minus strand of DATDMW010000054.1, from coordinate 3,476 downwards.
CGTGAAGTACCTGCGCCGCATCAAGCTCGTCGACGAGCCGGCGATGAGCTACTACGAGGCGCGCACCTACGCGCCGATCCTTCCCAACGGCAAGGCGTACCGCTTCTACTTCGTGAACGAGGTGAAGTCCTTCATCACGCACCCGTCGTTCGGGCACCTCCTGCGCGGTCCCGGTCTCTACGAGATCTCGGGCCTCGCGTGGTCGGGCGACGGCCGCATCGCCAAGGTCCTGGTCTCGGCCGACGGCGGCTCGAGCTGGGCGCAGGCCGCGCTGCAAGACCCGGTGCTGCCGAAGGCGTTCACGCGCTTCCGCGCGCTGTGGCGCTGGGACGGCGGGCCCGCGGTGCTGCAGAGCCGCGCCTGGGACGAGGCGGGCAACGTGCAGCCGACGCGCGCCCGGATCGTCGCCGAGCGCGGCCAGAGCGCGAGGACGCCGCCCGCGACCGCGTTCATCAGCCAGCACTACAACGGGCCCACGAGCTGGGCGGTCGACCCCAAAGGGGAGGTGAAGCATGTCTACGCCTAGGCTGCTCGCCGCCGCGCTCGCGCTCGCCTGCTCCGGCGCCTTCGCGGCGGGGCCGAACCTCGGCAAGCCGATCACGCCCGCCGAGATCGCTCCATGGGACATCAGCATCCAGCCCGACGGCGCGGGGCTCCCGCCCGGCGGCGGGACGCCCGCGCAGGGCCAGAAGATCTTCGCGCAGAAGTGCGCCGCGTGTCACGGCGAGAACGCGCGCGGCGGGCGGAACACCACGCTCGTCGGCGGCGACAAGATCGTCAACATGGATTCGACGCGCACGATCGCCAACTTCTGGCCGTACGCGACGACGGTGTTCGACTACATCCGGCGCGCGATGCCGTGGCCGCAGCCGCGCTCGCTCAGCGACAACGAGGTCTACGCCCTGACGGCGTACATCCTGTCGGAGAACAAGCTGATCGGCCCCGACGACTCGATGAACTCGGAGACGCTGCCCAAGGTGCGGATGCCGAACCGCGACGGCTTCATCCTCCGCTTCCCGGACAAGATCCAGTAGCGGCTTACTTGTCGTCGTCCGCGCCCTGGGCGCGCCGGCTCTCCTGTTCCATGGCCTGGCCGATGCTCTTCTGCATCTGCTCCATGGTCTTCTTGCCCTGCTCGAGCTCCTGCTTCTTGAGCGCGGCCGCCGTGGCCGCCGTGCTGGCGGTCTCGACGCCGCAGCCGGCGAGCGCGGCGGCCGCAAGCAAAGCTAATATCGTTCTCATGGCTTTCTCCCTGTCGATCCGATGAGCCGGACCCTAGCGTACCGCATCGCCCGGTCGGCGGTCGTTCTCGCCGCCTGCGCGATCGGTATCTTTTCCTGGAGCGGGGCATTCGCCGAGCCACGCTTCTCCTTTGCCGGGACCCCCGGCCGGCTTCCGAAGGACGTCGTCCCCGAGCACTACGCGCTGCGCCTCACGCCCGGGGGCGACCGCTTCGACGGCGAGGCCGAGATCGACGTCGAGGTGCGCAAGACGGTCGCGGCGATCGTTCTCAACGCCGCGGACCTTAGCTTCAGATCCGCGCGCCTGGTGGACGCGGCCGGCGTGGCGATGACGCTGCGCTGGAGCGTCGGCCGCGACGACGGCATCGTGACCCTCGACCCGCCGGCGGGCGCGATCCCGCCGGGGCGCTATCGCCTGCGCATCGACTACTCCGGGCGGATCGGCAGGCACCCGCAGGGGCTGTACCGCATCGGCTACCGCGCCCGCGAGCACGGGCGCACGGTCGAGAAGACCATGCTCGCGACGCAGATGGAGCCCGTGTACGCGCGCCGGCTCTTTCCCGGCTGGGACGAGCCCGTGTTCCGCGCCACCTTCGACATCACCGCGGTGGTCGACGCCGGCCTCACCGCCGTCTCCAACATGCCGGTGGCGCGCGAGTCGCGGCGTCCCGACGGCCGCAGGGAGGTGACGTTCGCGCGCTCGCCGTCGATGGCGACGTACCTGGTCGCGCTCTTCGTGGGCGAGATGGATCGGGTCGAGGACGAGGTCGACGGCGTGCGGCTCGGCATCTACGCCGCGAAGGGCAAGCTCGCCCGCGCGCGCTACGCGCTGCAGGCGACGAAGGAGATCGTGCGCCACTACGACGACTACTTCGGCGAGCGCTACGCGCTGCCCAAGCTCGACCAGGTCGCGCTGCCCGGCGGCGGAGGCGGCGCCATGGAGAACTGGGGCGCGATCGCCTACAACGAGGCGTGGTTGCTCTATGCGCCCGCGACCGATTCGCCGCGCCGGCGGCAGCAGGTCTACGGCACCATCGCGCACGAGGTCGCGCACCAGTGGTTCGGCAACCTCGTCACCATGGCATGGTGGGACAACCTCTGGCTGAACGAAGGCTTCGCGAGCTGGATGGCGGCGCGCACGCTGCGGCATTTCCATCCCGAATGGGGCTCCGACCTGCGCGACGCGCTCGCGAAGGACCGCGCGCTGTCCGAGGACGCCCGACGCACGACGCACCCGATCCAGACGCCGGTGGAGAGCGACGCGCGCGCCATGGACGTGTTCGACGCCATCACGTATGCCAAGGGCGCGGCGCTGCTGCGCATGCTCGAGTCGTATCTCGGCGAGGCCGCCTTCCGGGACGGTGTGCGGCGCTATATCGTCGCCCACCGCGGCTCGAGCGCGACCACCGCGGACCTCTGGCAGGCGCTGTCCGAGGCGTCGGGCAGCGACGTCGCGGCCGTGGCCGCGGCGTGGACCGAGCAGCCGGGCGCCCCGGTGGTGCGCGCGACGCGGCGCTGCCGCGACGGCGCGGAGACGCTGACGCTGTCGCAGGAGCGCTTCGCCCTCAACGACGCGAAGGCCGCGCCCCTCGCGTGGAAGATCCCGGTCGTCGTCGCCGACGCGTTCGGCGCCCGCCGCGCGATCCTGCTCGAGCGCGCGCCGCAGGAGATCGCCCTCGGGCGCTGCGCGGGACTGCTCGTGGTCAACGCGGGGGACACGGGCTACTACCGCGTGCAGTACGACGACGCCGCGCTGCGCCGCCTCGCGGCCGGGCTGCCCTTCCTCGACGCGCAGGACCGCCTGAAGCTGCTCGCCGACACCTTCGCGCTGGTCCAGGCGGGACGCGTCGACGTCACGCGCTATCTCGCGCTCGCGGAGCGCCTCGGCACCGAGACGGAGCGCGCCGTCTGGGACCAGGTCATCGGCTCGCTCGCGTTCGTGCGCGATCTCATGGACGATCCGGCCGACGCCGAGGCGATGCAGGCATACACCGCGCACCTGCTGCGCACGCCGTTCGCGCGCGTCGGCTGGGATCGGCGCGAGAAGGACAGCCCCGAGACCGCGCTGCTGCGCCGCTCGCTCATCGACGCGCTCGGCCGCGCCGATGATCCCGAGGTGGTGAGCGAGGCGAAGGCGCGCTTCGCCGCGCGCCGGACGCAGCCGATCGATCCCGCGATCCGGGCCGCGGTTCTCGACGTGGTGGGACGGCACGCGGACGAGGCCGAGTTCGACGC
>DATDMW010000053.1:0-5475 GCA_036518595.1 Burkholderiales bacterium | reverse complement strand
CGCCAACCGGCACGGCCTGATCGCCGGCGCAACGGGCACGGGCAAGACCGTCACCCTGCAGACGCTGGCGCAAGGGTTCTCGCGCGCCGGCGTCCCGGTCTTCGTGTCCGACGTGAAGGGAGACCTCGCCGGCCTCGCACGCCCCGGCGCCGATTCGCCCAGGCTCCGCGAGCGCCTCGAGCTCCTCGGCCTGCGCGACTTCGCCTTCTCCTCGAACCCGGTCGTGTTCTGGGACGTCTACGGCCGGCAGGGCCATCCGGCGCGCGCGACGGTCACCGACATGGGGCCGCTCCTGCTCGGGCGCATGCTGGCCTTGAACGACGTGCAGCAGGGCGTGCTGACGCTCGTGTTCAAAATCGCCGACGACCACGGGCTGCTGCTGCTCGACATGAAGGACCTGCGCGCGATGCTGCAGCACGTCGGCGAGGGTGCGCGCGAGTACACGACCGAGTACGGCAACATCTCGGGCGCGTCGATCGGCGCCATCCAGCGCGGGCTGCTCGAGCTCGAGCATCAAGGCGGCGAGCAGCTCTTCGGCGAGCCGGCGCTGCACATCGCCGATCTCATGCGCACCGAGGACGGTAAGGGCGTCGTCAACATCCTCGCCGCCGAGAAGCTGATGAGCGCGCCCAAGCTCTATTCCACGTTCCTGCTTTGGCTGCTCTCGGAGCTGTTCGAGCACCTGCCCGAGGTGGGCGACCCCGAGAAACCCAAGCTCGTGTTCTTCTTCGACGAGGCGCACCTGCTCTTCAGCGACGCTCCCCGAGCGCTGCTCGAGAAGATCGAGCAGGTGGTGCGGCTCATCCGGTCCAAGGGAGTCGGCGTCTACTTCGTGACCCAGAACCCGCTCGACGTCCCGGAGTCGGTCCTCGGACAGCTCGGTAACCGCGTGCAGCACGCGCTGCGCACCTTCACGCCCCGGGACCAGAAAGCGGTGAGGGCGGCCGCGGACACGATGCGGCCGAACCCGAAGCTCGACGTGCAGGCGGCGATCACCGAGCTCTCGGTCGGCGAGGCGCTCGTCTCGTTTCTCGACGACAGGGGCCGGCCGAGCATGGTCGAGCGCGCCTTCGTCGTTCCGCCGTCGAGCCGCCTGGGGCCGATCAGCGACACCGAGCGCGACGCCGTCATCAAGCTGTCGGCGCTCTACGGCCGCTACGAGACGCCGGTGGACCGCGAATCCGCGTACGAGAAGCTGAAGGGGCGCGCCAATGATCGCCAGGCGCCGCCTCCGGCGCCCGCGGGCGCCCCGGATGCGACCGGCGGCAAGGGGCTGCTCGACACGATCGGCGGCATCCTCGTCGGCCAGACCGGTCCGCGCGGGGGCCGGCGCGACGGGTTGCTGCAGGCGATGGCGAAGAGCACCGCCCGCACGATCGGCTCGCAGCTCGGCCGTGAGGTGGTCCGCGGCGTGCTGGGCTCGATCCTCGGCTCCGGCCGGAAGCGCCGCTAGTGTCCGCAGCCCGATCGTACCGCGCCGTCGGCGTGGCGATGGCGCTGACCGGAGTCGCTTGCTTCTCGCTTCGGCCCATCCTCATCAAGCTCGCCTACGTCCACGTCGTCGACCCGGTGACGCTGCTTGCCCTGCGCATGCTGTTCTCGCTGCCGTTCTTCGTCGCGGCCGCCGCGTGGGCCGGCCGCGGGGAGCGGCGCGAGCCGGTCAGCCGGCGCGACGCGGGCGCGATCGTGTTCCTCGGCTTCATCGGCTATTACTTTTCGAGCTTTGCCGATTTCCTCGGGCTGCAGTACATCTCGGCCGGCCTCGGGCGGCTGATCCTGTTCCTGTATCCGACGATCGTGGTGCTGCTGTCGCTCGCTTTCCTGCGTAAGCGCCCTTCGCGGCGCGAGCTGCTTGCGCTCGTACTAACCTATTCTGGCGTGGCGCTCGTGATGTGGCGCGCGGTCGGCGGCGCAAACGCCAATCTGCCGCTCGGCGCTTCGCTCGTGTTCGCGAGCGCCGTGGGCTACGCGGTCTACCTGGTCGCGGGCAGCCAGGTCGTGCGGCGCGTGGGGTCGCTGCGGTTCACCGCGTATGCGATGAGCGTGGCGAGCGCCTTCTGCATCGCCCAGTTTCTTTTGCTGCGGCCGCTGTCCGCGCTCGAGCTGCCGCGGCAGGTCTACGGCCTCGCGATCGCGATGGCTCTCATGAGCACCGTGCTGCCCGTGTTCATCACGTCGGAGGCGCTGCGCCGCATCGGCGCCAACCAGGTCGCGCTGGTCGGCGCCCTGGGGCCGGTCACCACGATCTTTTTCGGCTGGGTCGGGCTCGACGAGCGCATGAGCCCGATACAATTGGCGGGCGCGGCGCTGGTGCTCTTCGGCGTGCTGCTGGTGAGCCTCAGGCGCTGAGGCCACATTCACCAATATCAATCGAGGAACGGACGATGGATCTCGGAATACGCGGCAAGAAGGCGCTGGTGTGCGGAGCGAGCAAGGGTCTGGGACGCGGCTGCGCCGTCTCGCTCGCGCGCGAGGGCTGCGTGCTGACGATCGTCGCGCGCGGCCGCGAGGCGCTCGAGAAAGCCGCCGGCGACATCCGCGCGACCACGGGCGCGAGCGTCACGACGGTGGCCGTCGACATCACCACCGCGGAAGGCCGCGCGGCGGCTCTCGCAGCCTGCCCGCAGCCCGACATCCTCGTCACCAACGCGGGCGGTCCGCCGCCCGGGGACTTCCGCAAGTTCGGACGCGACGAGTGGATCCGAGCGCTCGAGGCGAACATGCTGACGCCGATCGAGCTGATCAAGGCGACGGTCGACGGCATGATCGCGCGCAAGTTCGGCCGCATCGTGAACATCACGTCGAGCGCGGTGAAGGCGCCGATCGATATCCTCGCGCTCTCGAACGGCGCGCGCTCGGGCCTCACGGGCTTCGTCGCCGGGCTCGCGCGCGCGACGGTGAAGCACAACGTCACCATCAACAACCTGCTTCCGGGCTTCTTCGACACCGACCGGCAGCAGGCGACGCTCGGCCAGGGCGCCAAGGACCGCGGCATCAGCCTGGAGGAGATGCGCCGCCTCAAGGTGAGCCAGATCCCGGCCGGTCGCATGGGCGATCCGGCCGAGTTCGGCGAGGCGTGCGCGTACCTGTGCAGCGCGCAGGCGGGCTACGTCACCGGGCAGAACTTCCTCGTGGACGGGGGCGCGTATCCCGGGACTTTCTAGTCCCGGCCTACTCCGACTCCTTGCGGATCCGCTGCCCCCGCAGGAAGAGCGCCGAGAAGCGCTTTTCCCAGACGTCCCATTCGTCGAGCACGATCACCGGGTCGATCAGCCGGTACTCGAACTGGTTGAGCGGGCTGTTCACGGCACGGCTCGAGGGCACGCGCTTGCGCGCCTTGATGATCTCCTGCCCCTCGCGCGACAGGATGAAGTCGGCAAAGAGCAGAGCCGCGTTCGGGTGCGGCGCGCGCCGCGTCACCGCGACCGAGCTCGGCTGGCCGAACGCCGGCTGCAGCGGCTTCCAGTCGATCGGCGCCCCGCGCGCCTTCAGGCGCGCCACGCCCTGGACATGGGCGTCGGGCGCGAGCGCGAGCTCGCCCGAGGAGACCATTTCGGCGAGCAGCGTGTGGCCGTTGCGCATGCTCGGGCGGTTGACCGCGAGCTTCCGGAAGTACGCGAGGCCCTTGTCGACGCCCATCGCTTTCACCACCGCGGCGAACCACGGCATGTCGGCGCCCTCGATGCCGATCTTGCCGGCCCACTTGGGATCGAGCAGATCCTCGTAGGTCTTCGGCACGTCGCCCGGCGCCACCAGCTTGGTGTTGTAGACGAGCACGTACAGCGTCAGCCGGCTCGGGACGTAGCTCCTGTGCGCCGGGATGATCTCGGGCGGGATGTCGGCGGTCGACGGGCTGTAGAAGGGGGCGAACAGCTTCTCGCGGTACAGGGCCTCCATCTGCGCGCCGTCGGTCTCCACGACGTCGACGTCGTAGCGACCCGCGCGCGCTTCGGTGACGGCGCGCTGGACGATCTTCTCGCCGCTCGCGCGCCACAGCGACACGCGGATCCCGTACTTCTTCTCGAACGCCTGGGTGAGCGGCTGCGAGTCGGGGAGCTGCATCGAGGTGTAGAGCGAGATCGCGCCCTCGCGCTTCGCCGCCGCGACCAGCTTCGAGTCGCGATCGGCGCCGCGATAGAGATAGACCTCCGGCGCCTTGTCCTGGGCATACGATCCCCGCACGACGGCGAGCAGCGCGAGCAGGACCCCCGCGCAGACTGCGGCTCCTTTCTTATGCATAGCCTCTTCCTCGGCGGCACCCGTCAGCGGGCCGCAAACCATAGATGATAAACTCGATCACAAAAAAATATGCGCCTGTACGCCACCACCGTCTTTCTCTCGGCGTTCCTGCTCTTCCAAGTCCAGCCGCTGGTCGCGAAGATCATTCTGCCGTGGTTCGGCGGATCGGCCGCCGTATGGACCGTGTGCATGCTCTTCTTCCAGGTGCTCCTCCTCCTCGGCTACTTCTACGCGCACGGCGCGATACGCTGGCAGACGTCCCGTCGGCAGCGGGTCGTCCACTGGCTGCTTCTCGCCGCGGCGCTCGCCGCGATGCCGCTCTCGGCGAGCGAGACGTGGAAGCCGCACGGGGGCGAGGATCCGACGCTGCGAATCCTCGGGCTGCTCGCCGCGACCATCGGCCTGCCTTATCTCGTGCTTTCGACGACGGGCCCGCTGGCGCAAGCGTGGTTCGCGCGCGAGCGGCCGGGCGCGTCGCCCTACCGCCTGTTCGCGCTGTCGAACCTCGGATCGATGCTCGCCCTGGTGAGCTACCCGGTGCTGGTCGAGCCGTTCGCGCCGGTGCGCGTGCAGACCACGGCCTGGTCGGCCGGCTTCGCGGCCTTCGCGGTGCTGTGCGCCGCGCTCGCGTGGCGCGCGTCGCACGCGGATCCGCACCCGCAGGCCGGCGCGGCGGACGCTCCGGCGCCCCGGCCGGTGACGATGCTGCTGTGGGTCGCGCTGCCCGCGTGCACGTCGGTCCTGCTGCTCGCGTTCACCAGTCACATGTCGCTCAACATCGCAGCGATCCCACTCCTGTGGGTATTGCCGCTCGCGCTCTATCTGCTCAGTTTCGTGCTGAGCTTCGACGCGCCGAGGTGGTACCGCCGCACCGTGTGGCTGCCGCTGCTCGTGCTCGGCGTGGCGGCGGTGTCCTACACGCTCAGCGCCGAGCACCAAAACACCGACGTGTGGATGCTCATCCCACTGTACAGCGCCACGCTGCTCGCGGCGTGCATGGCCTGCCACGGCGAGCTCGCGCGCAGCCGCCCGCACCCGCGGCACCTCACGGCGTATTACCTGCTGATCGCATTCGGCGGCGCGCTGGGCGGGCTGCTCGTCGGGCTGGTCGCACCGCACGCTTTCGACGACTTGTACGAGCTGCCGCTCGGAATTTCGGCGCTCGCCTTTCTCGTGCCGGCCGCGCTGCTCGTCGGCCGCACCGCCTGGCGACCGCGGCGGCCGCTCGTGCTCGCG
>DATDMW010000052.1:0-4984 GCA_036518595.1 Burkholderiales bacterium | reverse complement strand
GGCGTCACCAGCGCCGGCGCGAGCGAGCGCGCCATCAGATAGCGGTTCGGCGCCTGCGGATGCCGCATCGAGACGTGTCCGAAGCCGTCGACCACGCCCTGGGCCGCGAGGATCCGGCTGGCGGCGGCGAGGTCGGCGATCGGCTCCCGGGCAATGGGGGTGATGTTGGCCATGGGGCTCCCTTCGGGGAGCGAGCATTTTATCCGTCCCCGGGCCGGCGCGGACGGCGGATTGCGAGCGGGGGTGCTGGCGCAGTATCCTATCGGCCTATCTGCCCAGGAAGAGGACCGACCTGAGTGCCGCGACCCGCCCCGTCGTCAAAATCGCCCCGAACAACCCGGTATTCGACCTGCCCGTCATCGTCGGCATCGAGGAAGGCCTCTTCGCGAAGGCGGGGCTCGACGTGGGCTTCTCCGGGACGTACGCCGACCGCGAGAAGGACAACGTCGCGCAGCCGGTGCTCGAGCGCAACAAGGAAGGCAAGTTCGAGTGCGGCACGGCCGACAGCTACAACGTGTGCGAGTGGGCGAGCATCGACCGCCTCGAGCGCGGCAGGCGCGGCGGCCACATCGCGGCGCTGCGCGCCTGCGTGGCGGCACAGGCGATCCTCAGCTTCGACGAGAAGCTGCAGACTCCGCGCGACATGGCCGACGTCCCGGTGGTCGTGCAGGAGTGGACCGGCTCGCACTACACCACGCTGCAGATGCTCGAGAGCGCGGTCGGCCGCGACCACGTCAACATCGCCAAGGGCGGGCTGCCGCACCGGCGCTGGGAAGCGCTGAAGGACGGCAGCGCCCGCGCGGTCACCGTCATGGAGCCCTTCATCAGCCTGGGCGTCAAGGAGGGCGCGCACATCGTCGCCGCGTCGTTCTACCGCGGCGGCGAGGTGATCGCGCCCGAGCTCAGCACGGAGCAGCGCAAGGCCTACTACGACGCCCTGAACGCGGCGGTCGACCTGATCAACGGGGACTTCTACAAGTACGCGCATCACGTCGTCGCGCACGCGAAAGGCGCGCTCAAGCCGAACGAGCTCTCGCGCGCGTTCGTGCACTACAAGCACGTGGATTACTACGACCCGGTCCTGTTCCGTCGCGCCTACGACTGGATGAAGGACCGCGGCATGACCGAGGGTCAGAGCGAGCACGCTGCGCTGGTGGTCGGCTGACGCCCGCCCGGCCGGCGATCTCGATCGCCAATCTTTCGAAGACGTACGCGTCGGGCTTCGGCGCGCTCCGTAACCTCAGCCTCGAGATCCGTCCCGGCGAGATCTTCGCGCTGCTCGGACCGAACGGGGCCGGAAAGACCACGCTCATCGGCTGCGTCTGCGGCCTGGTGAACCCGTCGGAAGGGACGATTCGGGTCGACGGGCACGATATCGTCTCGGAGTACCGCGCGGCGCGCTCGCTGATCGGGCTCGTGCCCCAGGAGCTGACGACCGACGCATTCGAGTCGGTGTGGAACACCGTCTCCTTCAGCCGCGGCCTGTTCGGTCGCTCCCCCGATCCCGCGCATATCGAGCGCGTGCTGAAGGACCTGTCGCTCTGGGACAAGCGCAACAACAAGGTGATGACGCTCTCGGGCGGCATGAAGCGGCGCCTGCTCATCGCCAAGGCGCTGTCGCACGAGCCGCGCATCCTGTTCCTCGACGAGCCGACCGCGGGCGTCGACGTCGAGCTGCGCCAGGCGATGTGGAACCTGGTGCGCAGGCTCAAGGCCGAGGGCGTCACGATCGTCCTCACCACGCACTACATCGACGAGGCCGAGGAGATGGCCGATCGCGTCGGCGTCATCAACAAGGGCGAGCTGATCCTGGTCGAGGACAAGGCCTCGCTCGTGCGCAAGCTCGGGAAGAAGCAGCTGACGCTGCACCTCGATCATCCGCTCGAGCGCGTCCCGGAAGCGCTCGCCGGATACAACCTCGAGCTGGTACCGGGCGGCGCCGATCTCGTCTACACGTACGACGAGCGCGGCGACCGCGCGGGCATCACCGCGCTGCTCCAGGCCCTGCCGCAGGCGGGCGTGCGCTTCAAGGACCTCCAGACCAGGCAAACCTCGCTCGAGGACATCTTCGTCACGCTCGTGAGGCGGACGTGAGCGGCCTGAACGTCCACGCGATCCGCGCCATCTACGGCTTCGAGATGGCGCGCACGCGCCGCACGCTGATGCAGAGCATCATCTCGCCCGTGATCTCGACCGCGCTCTACTTCGTCGTGTTCGGCGCGGCGATCGGCGGGCGCATCCCGCAGGTCGAGGGCGTCTCCTACGGCGCGTTCATCGTGCCGGGGCTGATCATGCTGTCGCTGCTCACGCAGAGCATCTCGAACGCCTCTTTCGGCATCTACTTTCCGAAGTTCGTCGGGACGATCTACGAGCTGCTCTCAGCGCCGGTGTCGTACCTCGAGATCGTGGTGAGCTACGTGGGCGCGGCCGCCACCAAGTCGGTCATCCTCGGCCTCGTCATCCTCGCGACCGCGGCCCTCATCGTGCCGCTGCGGATCGAGCACCCGGTGTGGATGGTCGTGTTCCTGCTGCTCACCTCCATCACCTTCAGCCTGTTCGGCTTCATCATCGGCATCTGGGCCGACGGCTTCGAGAAGCTCCAGCTCATCCCGCTGCTCATCGTCACGCCGCTCACCTTCCTCGGCGGCAGCTTCTATTCGATCGCCATGCTGCCGCCGTTCTGGCAGAAAGTGTCGCTGTTCAACCCGGTGGTGTACCTCGTCAGCGGCTTCCGCTGGAGCTTCTTCGGGCTCGCCGACGTCGGCGTCGCGGTGAGCCTCGGCATGACCTGCGTGTTCCTCGCCGCGACCCTGGCCGTGGTCGCCTGGATCTTCAGGACGGGGTACCGCCTGCGGACATGAGCCTGCCCGCATTCAAGATCGCCACCTGGAACGTGAACGGCATCCGCGCCCGCCAGGCGCAGTTCTGCGAATGGCTGGAGCAAGACCGGCCCGACGTCGTGTGCCTGCAGGAGCTGAAAGCCGAGCCCTCGCAGATCCCTGCCGAGTGCGGGCACGTCGACTACCACGTGTACTGGCACGGCCTGCGCGCCTATTCCGGCGTGTCGCTGCACATCCGCAAGGGGCTGTTCGAGACCGATCCGGTCTTCAGCCATCCCGAGTTCGACATGGAGTCGCGCATCGTCCAGGCGCAGTTCGGGAACCTGGTCCTGGCGTCGGTGTACGTTCCGAACGGCGGCAAGGACTACGAGGCCAAGCTGCAATTCATGCTGCGGCTCGCGGAGTGGACGCGCCAGCTGCACCGCGACGGCCGCGAGCTCGTCCTCTGCGGCGACATGAACATCACGCGCACCGAGCGCGACGTGCACCCGCGCGAGCGCAAGCCCGGCATCATCGGCCAGCGCGAGGAGGAGCGCGATCTCTTCGACAAGCTCCTCGGCCAGCACCTGGTCGACGTCGGCCGAGCGCTCGACCCGGACAACGACAACATGTTCACGTGGTGGGCGCCGTGGCGGAACATGAGGCAGCGCAACATCGGCTGGCGCCTGGATTACATCCTCGCCTCGCCCTCGATCGCGGCCCGGGCCGTGAGCTGCCCGGTGCTCGCGCAGGTCGGCACCAGCGACCACGCGCCCGTCGTGATGACAACGGGCTGAGGTTTGAGGACTACTTAACGGACCGCGGGCGGGGGATTGGCGTAGGCCGGGTGTACTGGCGTAACCTACGCCTTCTCGGCGGGAGGGACGAAAAGACCCGGGGGCGCCGACATGAGAACGCACACCACGCTGGTGATCAATCCGAAGGGCGGATCGGGCAAGACGACCGTCACGACGAACATTGCCAGCTACTTCGCGGCGCGCGGCGTGCCGGTCGCGATCATGGACTACGACCCGCAGAGCTCCAGCCTCGCCTGGCTGCAGCTGCGCAAGCCTTCGTGTCCCAGGATCCACGGCGCCGACGCCTCTCCCCAGCGCGGCATGCGCCTGCGCGGCATCACGATGCACGTCCCCGCCGATACGCGCCAGCTCCTGATCGACGCCCCGGCCGGCGCCGCGGGCCTGCTGCTGCAGGAGATGCTCGGGCGCGCCGACTCGATCCTGATCCCGGTGGCGCCCTCGGCGATCGACATCCACGCGAGCGCCAACTTCATCCGCGACCTGCTGATCGCGGGGCGCATCCGCATGCGCAACGTCCGCATCGGCGTGATCGCGAACCGGGTGCGCGGCTCGATGCAGGCTTATCCGCCGCTCGAGCGCTTTCTCGCCGTCCTCAACTTCCCGATCGTCGGGCGGATCAGCGACTCGGACGCCTACGTGAGGGCCGCCGAGGCGGGGGTGGGCGTGTTCGAGATGGATCCCGCCGCCTCCGAAGCGGAGCGCGAGGAGCTCGCCCCGGTGTGCGACTGGGTCGAGCGCGGGCGCGAGCCCGGCGCTTCGGGCGACAAGATCGTGCCGCTGCGGCCGCGTCCGCAGGGCGCGATCTCGGCGTTCATGAAGTGACCGTCTCGAACTTGTCGGGATAGAAGGCCAGCAGCTCCCCGATCGCGGTCATCTCGTCATACGGCCGCTCGTAGCTCCACACCGCGTTCTCGGGTCCGTTCTCGATCGAGAAGTAGGACGCGTCGCCCTTGAACGGGCAGTGCGTCGTGTGGCTCGTGCGCACCAGGCGATCCATTTTCACGTCCTTGCGCGGGATGTAGTAGACGACCGGCGCCACCACGTGACCCTCGGGCGTTTCCTCGAGCGCGACCGCGTCGCGCGTGTCCGCGATCAGCTCGCCCTTCAGCTTCACCTGCACGTGCACGCCCGCGGGGCGCGTCGCGAGGCGGTGCTTGGGGTACTTCTTGAAACCGGGAGCGGTGTTGCCAGCCATGGAGGTCCTCCTGAATTCCGCGCCGGGCTACTTCACCAGGCCGAGCAGCTTCGCGCTCTCCATGTAGAGCGCGGCTTTCTCCTTCATGAACTGGTCCATGCCCGGTCCGACGCCGACGTTCACCAGCTCGAACCCGCTCTTTGCGGCGAGCG
>DATDMW010000051.1:0-6208 GCA_036518595.1 Burkholderiales bacterium | reverse complement strand
GAGCGGGATCGAGCGCGTGTGTACCTCGAGGATCTGCCGGCGGCCGAGCCGGTCGGGTGGCTGCACGGCGACGCGACGGTCGAATCTGCCTGGGCGCAGCAGTGCCGGGTCGAGGATCTCGGGGCGGTTGGTCGCGGCGAGCACGACCAGCCCCTTGCTCGCGTCGAAGCCGTCGAGCTCGACCAGCAGCGGGTTGAGCGTCTGCTCCTTCTCGTCGTGGCCGCCGACGCCGTAGGCGCCCCGGGCGCGGCCGAGCGCGTCGAGCTCGTCGATGAAGATGATCGCCGGAGCCCGCTTGCGCGCCTGGTCGAACAGGTCGCGCACGCGCGCCGCGCCCACGCCGACGAACATCTCGACGAACTCGGAGCCCGAGATCGAGAAGAACGGGACGTTGGCCTCGCCCGCGACCGCGCGCGCGAGCAGCGTCTTGCCCGTGCCGGGCGGGCCGACCAGCAGCACGCCCTTCGGCACCCGGCCGCCCAGGCGGCTGTATCTCCCCGGGTCCTTCAGGAAGCCGATGATCTCGGCCAGCTCGTCCTTCGCCTCGTCGACGCCGGCGACGTCGGCGAAGGTGACGCGGGTGTCGGTCTCGACGTAGACCTTGGCCTTGCTCTTGCCTACCGAGAGAAAGCCGCCGCCCATCCCGCCCTGCTCGGCGAGGCGCCGCGCGAAGAACATCCAGACCGCGAAGAACACGAGCGCCGGCACCACCCACGACAGCACGTCGCGCATGAAATGGCTCTCGACCACGCCGGTGAACTTGACGTCGTATTGCGACAGGTCCTTGGCGAGCTCCGGGTCGACGCGCGTGGTGACGAAGCGCTTGCGCCCGTCCTTGGCCGCGTCCTTGTAGCTGCCCTGGATGAGGTTGTCCGAGATGGCGATCTCGGCGATTTTCCCGTCCTTGAGCTGCTGCTGGAACTCGCTGTAGGGGATCGGCTGCACCTGGGTCGCCGTCACCCAGAGGTCGCGCAGCCAGAGCACGCCGATCACGGCGATGATGACGTACCAGACGGTGAACTGAGTGCGCTTTTCCATGGGGGCTCCGTCTGGGAGGGACAGCGGCCCGTTGGGTTCGTTCCGGCCGCGCCGGCGCTTCGCCGGCCGCGGCGGTCTTTTTTTGCGGTCAGATCACCTTCGAGTACTGCGCCCGGCGCTGCGCCGCCCAGAGGTACTTGTCGAACGCCATGCACAGCACGCGCACGAGCAGCCGGCCCTGCGGGGTGACCGTGATCCACTCGTCGTCCATGCACACCAGGCCCTCGCGCTCGTGCTGGCGCAGCATCTCGATCTCCGGCGCGAAGTACTCGTCGAAGTCGACGAGGTGGGCGATCGAGATCGACTCCTTCGACACCTCGAACTGGCAGGCGAGCGCCTGGATCACCGCGCGGCGCACGAGATCGTCGGCGGAGAGCTCGACGCCGCGCAGCACCGGGAGGCGGCCGTCGTCGAGCAGCGCGTAGTAGGGCTCGAGCTCCTTCACGTTCTGGCTGTACGCGGCGCCGAGCTTGCCGATCGCCGAGACGCCCAAGCCGACGATGTCGGCGTCGCCCGCGCTCGAGTAGCCCTGGAAGTTGCGCGTGAGGCGGCCCTGGCGCTGCGCCACGGCGAGGTCGTCGCCGGGCCTCGCGAAATGATCCATGCCGATGTAGACGTAGCCCTGCGACTGCAGGAAGTCGATCGCGCGCGCGAGCAGCGCGAGCTTGGCCTCGCCGGTCGGGAGGTCGGCGTCGAGGATCCGCCGCTGCGGCTTGAAGACCGTCGGCAGGTGCGCGTACGAGTAGAGCGCGATCCGGTCGGGCTCGCTCTCCACGACCTGCTCGAGCGTGCGCGAGAAGCCCTCGAGCGTCTGCCTGGGCAGGCCGTAGATCAGGTCGACGTTGACCGAGCGGAACCCGTGCAGCCGCGCTGCGCGCATGATGCCCTCGGTCTCGGCGACGCTCTGCACGCGGTTCACCGCGCGCTGCACCGCCGGGTCGAAATCCTGCACGCCGAGGCTGATGCGGTTGAAGCCGAGCTCGGCGAGGAGCGCGATCCGCTCGGGCGTCACCTTGCGCGGATCGACCTCGATCGAGTATTCGCCGTCGACGGCGAGGTCGAAGTGCGTCGCCAGCATGCGCATCAGCGCGGCCATCTCGGCGTCGGCGAGAAAGGTCGGCGTGCCGCCGCCCCAGTGCAGCTGCGACACGCTGCGATCATCACCCATCTCCGCGGCGACCAGGCGCGCCTCGCGCTCGAGGTATTCGACGTACCGCGCCGAGCGCCCGTGGTCGCGAGTCACGATCTTGTTACAGGCGCAGTAGTAGCAGATCGTGTCGCAAAATGGCAGGTGTACGTATAATGACAGCGGCCGGGAGAATCCCCCGATGTTGCGATTGCCGAGCCAGTACCGGTACGCCTCCGCGCCGAAGGCCTCGACGAACCGGTCGGCGGTCGGATAGGACGTATAGCGCGGCCCGCTGATGCCGTACTTCCGGATGAGGTCCGGATCGATGACGAGCTTGGCTGACATTTCCACGGTCGCATTGCTCCTCGCGTGCATGCCGTACTATGCGGCCGCGGTTTCGGCGGGGTTTGACGTGCGTCAAATTTTTCCCGGAAAACCCCGCGCGGGGGACTAACCCCCCATGCCCGACGACACCTCCAGAGACGACCCTCGCGGCGCGCACGGACTGATGCACGCCGCCTTCGGCCCGCTGCTCGCGGTCGGGATCTTCGCCGCGCTGCTCGCGCTGCTCGCGGGGCTGTTCGGCTGGTACACGCACGAGATGCTCGCCACGGCCGGAGGGCTGGGCTTCGCGGCCGCGCTGCTCGTGTCGTTCCTGATCTACCGGCAGCGCGGCGAGCGGCACGCGGCGGCCGCGGCGCTGCGCGAGGCCGAGGCGCGGATCGGCGGCATCGTCGACTCGGCGATGGACGCGATCGTCGCGGTCGACGAGGAGCAGCGCATCGTGCTGTTCAACGCCGCGGCCGAGCGCGTGTTCCGCTGGCCGCAGGGCGCGGTGCTCGGCCAGCCGCTCGGTATGCTGATCCCGGAGCGGCTGCGCGCCGCTCACGCGGGCCACATCGAGCGTTTCGCCGCGACCGGAGTGACGTCCCGGCGCATGGGCGCGCAGACCGTGCTCGTCGGGCTGCGCTCCACCGGAGAGGAGTTCCCGATCGAGGCGTCGATCTCGCAGCACGCCGAAAGCGGCCGGAAGACCTTCACGGTGATCCTTCGCGACATCACCGAGCGCGTGAAGAGCCAGCAGGAGCTCGCGCGCGGCGAGGCGCGCCTGCGCGGCATCCTCGATTCGGCGATGGACGCCATCATCACGGTCGACGACACGCAGCACATCGTGCTCTTCAACCGCGCGGCCGAGCAGGTCTTCGGCTGCCCGCGCGACCAGGCGATCGGCGCCCCACTCTCGTGGTTCATCCCGGAGCGCTACCGTGCGGGCCACCACGAGCATGTCCGCCGCTTCGGCGAGACCGGGACGTCGTCGCGCCGCATGGGCGGGCTGCGCATCGTCACGGGACTGCGGCGCAACGGCGAGGAGTTCCCGATCGACGCCTCGATCTCCCAGATCGACGACAATGGCGCCCGGTTCTACACGGTGATCCTGCGCGATGTGACCGAGCGCGTGCGCGGCGAGGAGGCGCTCGCGAGCTCGCGCGAGGAGCTGCGCGAGCTCGCGCAGGCGGCCAACTCGGTGCGCGAGCAGGAGAAGAGCCGCATCGCGCGCGAGCTGCACGACGAGCTCGCGCAGGCGCTCACCGCGCTGAAGATGGACGTGAACTGGGTCGCGGAGCGCGCGCAGACTCAGAACGACGACCCGCTCGAGGAGAAGCTCGCCGCGATGCAGTCGATGCTCGACGACACGGTCGCGGCCACGCGCCGCATCTCGGCCGACCTGCGCCCGCTCATGCTCGACGACCTGGGGCTCGGCCCGGCCGTGGAATGGCTGGTTCAGGGATTCGGCGAGCGCAGCGGCATCCGGTGCAAGCTCGATATCCGGGCGCCCGAGGACCTCGAGCTTCAGGAGCCGCACGCGAGCGCGGTCTTCCGCATCCTGCAGGAATCGCTGACCAACGTGGCGAAGCACGCCAAGGCGTCGCTGGTGCAAGTCAGCCTCGCCCGCGCGAACGGCACGATCGTGCTGCTCGTGGTCGACAACGGCCGCGGCTTCTCGACCGGCGACCCGCGCAAGCCGAACTCGTTCGGGCTGATGGGGCTGCGCGAGCGCGCCTACGCCCTCGGCGGCGAGGTGCGCATCGACAGCGGACCGGGCCGCGGCACGCGCATCGACGTGCGCATCCCGCTGCCCGATACGGAAATGCGGGAGGCGCCGTGATCCGCATCGTCATCGCCGACGACCACACCATCGTGCGCGAGGGGCTGAAGCAGATCCTCGCGGCCGCGAGCGATTTCTCGGTGACCGGCGAGGCGCAGAACGGCCACGAGGTGCTCGCGCGCGTTCGCGAGCTCGACTTCGACGTGCTGCTGCTCGACATGTCCATGCCGGGCAAGAGCGGCACCGAGCTGATCAAGCAGGTGCACGCCGAGAAGCCGAAATTGCGCATCCTCGTGCTCAGCATGCACGAGGAGGAGCAGTACGCCGTGCGCGCGATCAAGGCCGGCGCGGCGGGCTACCTCACCAAGGAGAGCGCCTCGGCGCAGCTGGTCTCCGCGATCCGCAAGGTCGCGGGCGGCGGCGCCTACATCACGAGCTCGGTCGCCGAGCAGCTCGCGCTCGGCGCGATGCCGGACGCCGCCGGCCCGCCGCACGCCTCGCTGTCCGACCGCGAGTTCCAGGTGTTCCGGGCCATCGTCGCCGGCAAGACCGTCACCGACATCGCCGACGAGCTGAGCCTGTCGGTGAAGACGGTGAGCACGCACAAGGCGCGCATCCTCGAGAAGATGAACCTGCACAACACGGCCGATCTCGTTCGCTACGCGATGAAGAACGGCCTGGTCGACGACCCGGACAAGGCCTCCTGAGGCGAGGACCGCTACTCGCGCAGCACGGGCGCGCGGGTATCGACCTCGAATCCCCAGCCGGGAAGATGCGGCGCGGGCCTGAGGCTGATGCGGCGCCGGCAGCTCGGGCACGCGACGAACCAGCCCTCGCCGTCCGAGGCGAGGCCGGCGCCGATGTGGATCCACGAAGCCGCGTTCTCGGCCCGCTCCAGCCGGTAGACGAGACTGGTACACCGCGGGCAAAACGTGCCCCGCACGAAGCTCACCATGGGGTCCCTCCCGCAAGGTGCGGGCGACTCTACGTTCGCTGCATTACAGGTCCATTACAGTTTTGTGAAACGATCGCGTCCGCTTTTAGGGTTTCCCCTATCGGGAAACGAGCGCGCAGACCTTACAATGTTCTGACATGAGCGTGCAGCAGAACGACGAGCCCATCGTGGTATGGACGTGGCGGGCGAAGCTTCCCGCCGATTCCCGGAAGACCCCCTGCTGGCGCGAGGTCACGCAAAAGATGGACCGCGAGACCGCGCGCCGCTTCGCCGAAAGCGAGGGGATCGACTTCGACCGGGACATGTACGCCGTCCCGGGCTCCGAGGAGATCCGCCGCCACTTCGACGGCTAGCCGGCGCGCGGCTGCGAAAAAATCGCAAGCCGCTGCGAAAAAATAGCAACGAGCTCGATCGGCGCCGAACGGCGTATATTGGACTTCCCCTTGCCCGGGGAAGAAGAATGGCCGGATGGGTTCGAGGCGTGGCGTGTCCGTCGTGCTTCAAGGCGCTCTACACACTGGAGCGCGAAGACGGGCAGACCGAGTGGAAGCACAAGGGCGCGACCCTGCAATGGGACGCGCTCGGTCACTTCGTGCGCTGCCCGGACTGCAACATGCGTATCCCGCACCGGGTCGCCATGGACGTTCCCGGCTTCGGCTTCGAGGTCGCGCGCTAGCCCGACTTCGGTTTGTCGGGCGGAACGGCCCAGCCGTCGTTGAAGCGCCCCACGTCGGGAGGCTCCTGCGCGGACCGGGAGTCTCGAAAGGTGACCTTGCAGCCCCGGCACTCGTAGTACTGGGCCGGAATCAGCCACAGGGAAACCGGCGCGACGTCGGCAGAGCCGCACGAGGGGCACTGAACCGCAGGCGGTGTTTCCGCCATTGCTGCTCCACTTCTCGCGCTGCCGTTTTTCGGCAGCGGATACTTCTTGTTGTACGCCCCCTGAGGCGGATTGTACGCCTCGCCGCATGCTATCGGA
>DATDMW010000050.1:0-8631 GCA_036518595.1 Burkholderiales bacterium | reverse complement strand
CGCCTTCGGGATCACCTTCGAAGTACCGGTGGTCGTCGTCGTGCTCGTGCACCTCGGCGTGGTCGAACTCGCCAAGCTGCGCTCGATCCGCGGCTACGTGATCGTCGGCGCATTCGTCGTCGGCGCGATCTTCACGCCGCCCGACGTGCTGTCGCAGGTGATGCTCGCGGTGCCGCTTTGGCTGCTCTTCGAGGTGGGACTGGTGCTCGCGCGCTTCCTGGGTCGGCCCGCGGCGGCGGACGCGCCGCGTCTCGAGGAGCCCGAGGTCGAGAAATAGCGCCTCAGCGGCGCAGGGTCGGAGGCGGACGCCTGCCGACTTCGACGTTCACGTCGATATTCTTCTCGTCGCGCCGCAGGCGCACCGCGGCGGTCCGGCCGGGGACGAGCGCCGCCACCGCGTTCAGCATCGCGCTCGGGTCCTTCACCTGCTTCCCGTCGATCGCGATCAGGACGTCGCCGGGCCGGAATCCCGCCTTGTCGGCCGGACCGCCGCGGAGCACGCCGGCGATGAGGACGCCGTTCGCGTCCGCGCCGCCAGGCAGGTCCGGCGTCAGCTCCTGGGCCTCTACGCCGATCCAGCCGCGCGTCACCGACCCGGACGCGACGATCTGCTCCATGACCTGCTTCGCGCTCGACGCCGGGATCGCGAACCCGATGCCGAGCGACCCGCCCGAGCGCGAGTAGATCGCCGTGTTGATCCCGATCAGGTTGCCCGCCGCGTCGATCAGCGCGCCGCCCGAGTTGCCGGGATTGATCGCGGCGTCGGTCTGGATGAAATTCTCGAATGTGTTGATGCCGAGCTGGTTGCGCCCGAGTGCGCTGATGATGCCCATCGTCACCGTCTGCCCGACGCCGAACGGATTGCCGATCGCGAGCACGACGTCGCCGACGCGCAGGGACTCGGTGTCGCCGAAGGTGATCGCGGGCAGCGTGCCATTGCTCACCTGCAGCACGGCGAGGTCGGTCTCGGGGTCCGAGCCGACGAGCCGCGCCTTCAGCTTCTTGCCATCGGCGAGCGCGACCTCGATCTCGTCCGCCGCCTCGACCACGTGATGGTTGGTGAGAATGTAGCCGCGCGTGCTGACGATCACGCCCGAGCCGAGACTCGCCGCGCGCTGCGATTCGGGATCGGCGCGGTCGCCGAAGAAGTGGCGAAAGAGCGGGTCGTTCAGAAAAGGGTGCGGCGGGGTCTTCACTTCCTTGCTGGTGAAGATGTTGACCACCGCCGGCGTCGCGCGCCTCACCGCGTCGCTGTACGAGCTCGAGCGCGGGCTGCCTGCACCCGCGGGCACGGCCTGCGTCAGCTCAACGACCTCCGTGCCGCCCGGCCGGCCCAGCCACTCGGGCTTCAGCGTCACGACGACGAAGAGCGCGCCGAGGGCCACTGTCGTCGCTTGGGCGAAGATCAGCCAGAGCCTGCGCATCGTCGGGATTGCGGTTCGGAGAGCTGGGTGGAAAGACCGCATGGATTATTGCCCAAAGGCGCCGGGCGCGAAAGCGCCGGGGTGGATCATGGAAAACCCTTTGTGCATCATAGACTTGGGGCAAAAAATTTGTCTAGGACCCGGGCCTTTCTGTATAATTTCGCCTTTTTGAACAAGCCCTTCCAAAAGCAAGGTCCCTCCCGATGAGCGATTCCCCAGAAACGACGAACCGCGGACGGCGCAACATCATCGCGCTCACCGCGGCCGCCGGCGGCGCGGCCGCCGTCACCGGCGCCATTCCTCTCGTCGCGTCGATGCTTCCGTCCGAGAAGGCTAAAGCGCTCGGCGCCCCGGTCGAGTTCGACCTGAGCCAAGTACCCCCGGGCGCCAAGGCGACGGTCGAATGGCGCGGGCAGCCGGTGTGGGTCCTGCATCGGACGAAGGAGATGCTCGATGACATCAAGAAGGACGACGAGAAGGTCGCCGATCCGAAGAGCGAGCGCAACAAGGACCTGACGCCCGACTACGCGCGCAACGAGTTCCGCTCCATCAAGCCCGAGTACCTGATCGTCGTCGGCATCTGCACGCACCTGGGGTGCTCGCCGCAGGACCGGCTGCAGTCCGGGTCCGAGCCGTTCGATCCGAGCTGGGCGGGCGGCTTCTACTGCCCGTGCCACGGGTCGCTGTTCGATCTCGCTGGGCGCGTCTACAAGAACAAGCCCGCGCCGTTCAACCTGAGGGTACCGCCGTACACCTACCTCTCCGACAACAAGATCCTCATCGGCGAGGACAAGGTCAAGAAGGGATAGGGGCGCCATGGCCGTCATCGAAGTCGACAAGAAGCCCGTCACGGGCGCCGGCCCGTTCAACGGCGTGCTCACCTGGATCGACCAGCGCTTCCCGCTGATGTCGAACTGGCGCGAGCACCTGTCCGAGTACTGGGCGCCGAAGAACTTCAACTTCTGGTACTACTTCGGCTCGCTCGCGCTCCTCGTGCTCGTGATCCAGATCGTCACGGGCATCTTCCTCACCATGAACTACAAGCCCGACGCGAAGGAGGCGTTCGCCTCGGTCGAGTACATCATGCGCGAGGTGAACTGGGGCTGGTGGATCCGCTACATGCACTCCACGGGCGCCTCGTTCTTCTTCATCTGCGTGTACCTGCACATGTTCCGCGGGCTGCTCTACGGCTCCTACCGCCGGCCGCGCGAGCTGGTGTGGATGGTCGGCATGCTGATCTTCCTCTCGCTCATGGCGGAGGCTTTCTTCGGCTACCTCCTGCCCTGGGGTCAGATGTCGTACTGGGGCGCGCAGGTGATCGTGAACCTGTTCGACGCGATCCCGCTGATCGGGCCGAAGCTCGCGATCTGGATCCGCGGCGACTACGTCGTCTCGGACGCGACGCTCAACCGCTTCTTCGCGTTCCACGTGATCGCGGTGCCGCTCGTGCTGCTCGGGCTCGTGGTCGCGCACATCCTGGCGCTGCACGAGGTCGGCTCGAACAACCCCGACGGCGTCGACATCAAGAAGACGAAAGATGCCGCCACCGGGCACCCGATCGACGGCGTCCCGTTCCATCCGTACTACACGGTGAAGGACTCGTTCGGCGCGTCGGTGTTCCTCGTGATCTTCTTCATCGTCGTGTTCTTCCTGCCCGAGATGGGCGGCTACTTCCTCGAGTCCAACAACTTCATCCCGGCCGACCCGCTGAAGACGCCGCCGCACATCGCCCCGGTGTGGTACTTCACGCCGTTCTATTCGATCCTGCGGGCGACGACCGACAACTTCGTGTACTTCGGGCTCATCCCGGGGGTGATCCTGCTCGCCCTCGCGATCATCGTCACCGTGCCGCGCACCGCGGTGCGGGTCGCGGTGGCGGTGCTCGCGGTGCTGCTGCTCGCGGGCTTCCTCGGCTTCGAGGCGAAGGTCTGGGGCGTCGTGCTGATGGGCGTCTCGGTGCTCATCTATTTCTTCCTGCCCTGGCTCGACCGCAGCCCGGTGAAGTCGATCCGCTACAAGGGCGCGTACTACAAGATCGCGCTCGCGCTGTTCGTGGTCGCGTTCTTCGTGCTCGGCTACCTCGGCACGCAGCCGGTTTCGACCGGGCGCACCGTGCTCGCGCAGGTCTGCACGGCGGTGTACTTCCTGTTCTTCGCGGTGATGCCGTGGTATTCGCGATTCGACAAGACCAAACCCGAGCCTGAGAGGGTGACGTGGAAATGAAGAACATCCTTGCCCTCGCGGCGCTCGCCTGCGCCTGTGTCGTCCACCCGCTCGCGCTCGCGCAGGAGGAGGAGCCGCGCCTCGAGGCCGCGCCCATCGATCCGCGCGACCTGACCAGCCTGCAGGCCGGTGCGCGCACCTTCGTCAATTACTGCCTCAACTGCCACTCGGCGTCGCTGATGCGCTATTCGAAGCTCGAGGACATCGGCCTCACCGAGCAGGAGATCAAGGACAACCTGCTCTTCACCGGCGAGAAGATCGGCGATGTCATGGACGTCGCGATGCCGCGCAAGGAGGCGAAGGAGTGGTTCGGCGCGGCGCCGCCCGACCTGTCGGTGATCGGGCGCTCGCGCAGTGCCGACTGGCTGTACACGTACCTGCGCGGCTTCTACCGCGATCCGAGCCGGCCGACCGGCTGGAACAACGTCGTGTATCCGAACGTCGCCATGCCGCACGTGCTGTGGCAGCTCCAGGGCCAGCAGGCGCTCGAGCCGGCGGCCAAGGGCGCCGAGGAGAAGGGCGTGGCGAAGAAGCCCGAGAGCGAGGCCGAGCCCGCGCCCGCGAAGCTGAAGCTCGCCGTGGCCGGGCGCCTCACGCCGGTCGAGTACGACGTCGTCGTTCGCGATCTCGTCAACTACCTGGTATGGATGTCCGAGCCGGAGGCGCGCGTTCGGAAGCGCGTCGGCGTGGTGGCGGTGTTCTTCCTCGGCATCCTGGTGGTGCTGACCTACGCGCTCTACAAGGAATTCTGGAAAGACGTGCACTGAGTCGCCGACGGCGACGGGACCGCTGCCATGATGAACCTATACTCCGGGACGACCTGCCCCTTCTCGCAACGCTGCCGCATCGTGCTCTACGAGAAGGGCATGGACTTCCAGATCATCGACGTCGACATGTACAACAAGCCCGAGGACATCGCGGTGATGAATCCGTACAACCGCCTCCCGGTGCTGGTCGAGCGCGACCTGATCCTGTACGAGTCCAATATCATCAACGAGTACATCGACGAGCGCTTCCCGCACCCGCAGCTCATGCCGGCCGACCCGGTGATGCGTGCGCGCGCACGCCTGTTCCTGTTCAATTTCGAGGTGGAGCTGTTCTCGCAGATCGAGACCCTTGAGCACGGCAACCAGAAGCAGCAGGACCGCGCGCGCCAGCACGTCTCCGACCGCCTGACCGAGCTCGCGCCGGTGTTCACCAAGCAGAAGTACATGCTCGGCGACGAATTCTCGATGCTCGACGTCGCGATCTCGCCGCTCCTGTGGCGCCTCGACTACTACGGCATCTCGCGGCCCAAGGCGGCGGCGCCGCTCATGAAGTACGCCGAGCGGCTGTTCTCGC
The DNA here is from genome assembly GCA_036518595.1 of Burkholderiales bacterium. Lineage (GTDB taxonomy): Bacteria > Pseudomonadota > Gammaproteobacteria > Burkholderiales > SG8-39 > VBDM01. The sequence continues at coordinate 3,643 of DATDMW010000050.1, read as the reverse complement.
GCCCGGCGTTCATCGAGGCCCTGACGCCGTCGGAGAAGGTGATGCGCAAGTGACGCCGCGGCCGCGGCGTCGCGATTGCGCATCCTCCTGAGGAGCCACGCGACGAAGGATCTGCTTATTCATGAGCGAACCGACGTCGACCAAGCCCTACCTCCTGCGTGCCATCTACGAATGGTGCGTCGACAACGGCTACACGCCCTACGTTTCCGTGGTCGTGGACGCCCGTACGCGGGTGCCGATGGAGTACGTGCGCGACGGCGAGATCGTGCTCAACATCGGGCCGGCCGCGACGGACCGCCTGCTGATCGGCAACGAGCTGATCGAGTGCAGCGCCCGCTTCGCGGGCACGGTGCGCGAATTGTCCATCCCGGTCGCCGCAGTCGCCGCGATCTACGCGCGCGAGAACGGCCACGGCATGTCGTTCGAGGCGGGCGCGCGGACCGCCGCGGAGGCCGGGGACGAGGCCGGCACGGCCGGGCCCGGGGATGTACCGGAGCCCCCGAAGCCGGGTAAACCCAACCTCAGGCGCATTAAATAGCCGGCCGCTGTTCACAAGCGGCAAGCCGCGGTGGTATCTTGGCCGGGTCCCGGCGTACCTTCCCGCAGCAAATGCTCGTCGACGCGTTCCGTCGCTACATCTCTTCGCGCAGCCCCGCCCGGGTGCTGCCGTACGCGGTCGCGCTCGTCTTCGTGGTCGCGGCGATCAACTACGCCACCGGACCGGACCTGTCGCTCGCCATCCTGTACCTGCTCCCGATTGCGGCAGGCACCTGGGCGGGCGGCCGCGTGACCGGCTTCGCCTTCTCGGTTCTCGCCGCCGTCCTGTGGATGACGACCGACACGCTGAACGGACACCGCTACACCAACCCGCTCTACTTCCATTGGGAGTGGGCGGTCCGGCTCGCGACTCATCTCGTGTTCGTGGTGGTGCTCGATCACCTGAAATCCGCGCTCGCCCGGGCCGACGAGGCGCTGCAGAAAAGCGAGGGGCGCTACCAGGCTCTGGTCGCGGCGCTGCCCTACGGCATCCTCGAGGTCGATCTCGCCGGGCGCGTCCTGGTCGTGAACCCGGCGCTCGGCGAGATGCTGCGCTCGCCGGAGGCGCGCCTGCGCGAGCGGCCGGTCGAGGAGCTCTTCGAGAATCCCGAGAAGGCCGCGGCCGAGCCGCGCGCGCTCTCGGACCGAAGCGGCGCGGCGGTCTGCTACCTGGGTCGCCTCAAGCGTGCCGACGGCGGTGCGATCGACGCACGCGTCGACTGGGTCTGCAAGCGCGACGCGCGCGGTGCGCCCGCCGGGCACATCGCGGTGGTCACCGACATCACCGAGCAGAAGCAGGCCGAGGAGACGAGCCGCAAGCAGGAGGAACGCCTGCAGCTCGTCTCGCGTCTGATCACGGTGGGCGAGATGGCGTCGACCCTCGCGCACGAGCTGAACCAGCCGCTCGCTTCGATCGTGAACTTCAACATGGGCTGCGTGCGTCGCATACGGTCGGGATCCTGGAACGCGCCGGACCTGCTCGGCGCGCTCGAGCAGGCGAGCGCGCAGGCCGAGCGCGCGGGCCAGATCATCCAGCGCATCCGCGACATGGTCGCCAAGCGCGAGCCGACCCGCACCGCGCTCGACGTGAACGCCGTCATCCGCGAGCTCGCGCGCCTGGTCGAGCTGGACGCTGGCAAGAAGGGCGTGCGCCTCGTCCTCGACCTCGCTCCCGGCCTGCCTCCGGTGCGTGCCGACAAGGTGATGATCGAGCAGGTGGTCCTGAATCTGGTCAAGAACGCCGTCGAGGCCATGGAGCAGACCGATCCCGAGCAGCGCCAGGTCACCATGAGGTCCGCGGTCAACGGCGGCCGCTCGGTCGAGATCGCGCTCACCGATCGCGGCGTCGGCGTCCCGCAGGAGCTCTGCGACGGCCAGTTCACGCCGTTCTTCACCACCAAGCGCGACGGCATGGGGCTGGGCCTGTCGATCTGCCGCTCGATCATCGAGTTCCACGACGGCCGCCTCACCGCGAACCGGAATCCGCAAGGCGGCAGCACTTTTCGTTTCACACTACCCATGGCATGAACATGAGCAAACCGCTGATCTACGTCGTCGACGACGACGATACCTTCCGCAAGTCCCTGCAATGGCTGCTCGAGTCGGTGGGCCTCGCGGTCCGCACGTTCACGAACGCGGCCGAGTTCCTCGAGAGCTACGTGCCGGGCTCGCCCGGGTGCCTGGTGCTCGACATCCGCATGCCGGGCATCAGCGGCCTGCAGCTGCAGGACCAGCTCGCCGGGCGCGGCATCGGCCTGCCCGTCATCTTCCTCACGGGCCACGGCGACGTGCCGATGGCGGTGGCCGCGGTGAAGAAGGGCGCGCTCGACTTCATCCAGAAGCCGTACAACGACCAGCAGCTGCTCGACCTCGTCAACTCGGCGCTCAAGCGCGACGCCGAGCTGCGCGAGCAGGAAGCGCGAAGCCATCAGATCGCGAGCCTGGTCGGCTCGATGACGCCGCGCGAGCGCGAGGTGATGGACGCGGTCGTCTCGGGCAAATCGAACAAGATCATCGCCGAGGAGCTCGGCGTGACCATCAAGACCGTCGAGGCGCACCGTGCCCGCGTCATGGAGAAGATGGGCGCGGAGTCGCTCGCGCACCTCGTGCACCTGGTGATGACCGCGCGCGGGGCCCGCGTCACGACCTGAGGGGCGGGGCCCCCGGCGACACCCGGTATAATCGCGCCGGCGTGCCGGGTTAGCTCAGCTGGTAGAGCAGCTGATTTGTAATCAGAAGGTCGGGGGTTCGACTCCTCTACCCGGCACCATCGATCGCTAGTCGAGGTTGATGCCCGCACTCAGCTTCTTCCAGTACTCGGTGTGGAAACCGTACCACTTCTGCAGGTCCTCGTAGGCGGTCTCCGCCGGGACGCAGAAATCGACCGCGTAGGCGTCGCGCACGGCCTTGCGCTTCGCGGCCTTGCTGAAGATGTCGTAGATCTCGCGCGCCTTCTCCTCCGGGAACCGGCCGATGGGCACGACCAGGTGGTGCCCGACGTCCATCTGCGCGAACGCCTGGGGGAAGCCCTCGCTCACGAGCGTGCGATAGCCGCTCACCGCCTTGGGGCCGGTGATGCCCAGGATGTTGACCGCGCCTTTGTCCTTCTTCCGGGTCCATTGCTCGGCTTCGCTGATGAAGCCGATGTGGAAGTCGGTGTTGCCGCCGACCATGGAGAACATGGAGTCGGTGGTGGACTTGAAGGGGATGATGTTCAGGTTCGGGAACTTCTTCTGTAGCTGCAGCGCCGCGAGATGCGTCGTGACGCCGAGCCCGCTCACGCCGACCGTGACCGGCCTGCCCGGGACTTCCTTCCAGTCGGTGTATTTCACGCTGGTGACGGCCATCGAGGCCGTGCAGTGGTTGAACAGCTCCTGGAACCGGCCGAGATCGTAGCTCTCCTTCGGATAGACATTGGGGCGGATGAAGAACGCCGTGCTGTGCGCGAGGATCGTGTTCGGCGTGTTCAGCACGTAGTTGCTCGCGATGGCGCCGCCCGCTCCGGGGCGCGCGTCGAAGACGAACTGGTACTTGTCCTGGATCGCGTTCGCCTCGACCGTCAGCGCGCGGTGATAGTTCGCGACGCTGTCCGCGATGTTGTACGCGT
>DATDMW010000049.1:0-27661 GCA_036518595.1 Burkholderiales bacterium | reverse complement strand
CGACGACGGCTTGAGCGCCCGAGTTGCGCACCGCGAAGCGCTCGCCCGCCACGCCGCGGAAATAAGCTTCGCCCGCGATCGCGCCGTACAAGACGACGTTGCCGGTGATCACGTTCTGCGTCGGCTCGCCGCGGAACTTCGGCGAGGGCTGCACGGTAATGCGCCCGCCGGAGAGGCCCTTGCCGCAGTAGTCGTTGGTGTCGCCGATCAGGTCGAGCGTCACGCCTTTCGCCAGGAACGCGCCGAAGCTCTGCCCGGCCGAGCCGGCGAAGCGGATGTGGATGGTGTCGTCCGGCAGCCCGTCGTGCCCGTAGCGCCTGGCGATCTCGTGCGAGAGCATGGTGCCGACGGTGCGGTTGAGGTTGCGGATCGGCATGTCGATCGCGACCTTCTCGCCGCGCTCGAGCGCGGGCTTCGCGATCTCGATCAGGCGATGGTCGAGCGCGCGCTCGAGGCCGTGGTTCTGGCGCTCGCTGTTCCAGCGGGCCACGTCCCCGGGCATCTGCGGCAGGTGGAAGATCCGGCTGAAGTCGAGGCCCTTCGCCTTCCAGTGGTCGACGCCCTTCTTCGTGTCGAGGAGGTCGGCGCGGCCGATCAGCTCGTTGAACGTGCGCACGCCGAGCTTCGCCATCAGCTCGCGCGCCTCCTCGGCGACGAAGAAGAAATAGTTGATGACGTGCTCGGGCCTGCCCGCGAACTTCTTCCGGAGCACCGGGTCCTGCGTCGCGACGCCGACCGGGCAGGTGTTCAGGTGGCACTTGCGCATCATGATGCAGCCCTCGGCGACGAGCGGCGCGGTGGCGAAGCCGAACTCGTCGGCGCCGAGCATCGCGCCGATCACGATGTCGCGGCCGGTCTTCATCTGGCCGTCGACCTGCACCGCGATGCGGCCGCGCAGGCGGTTCAGCACCAGCGTCTGCTGCGTCTCGGCGAGGCCCAGCTCCCACGGCGTGCCCGCGTGCTTGATCGACGACCAGGGCGAGGCGCCCGTGCCGCCGTCGTGGCCGGAGATGGTGACGTGGTCGGCCTTGGCCTTGGAGACGCCCGCGGCCACGGTACCCACGCCCACTTCCGACACCAGCTTCACGCTCACCGACGCCTCGGGGTTCGCGTTCTTCAGGTCGTGGATCAGCTGCGCCAGGTCCTCGATCGAGTAGATGTCGTGGTGCGGCGGCGGGCTGATCAGCTCGACGCCGGGGGTCGAGTAGCGGATCTGCGCGATGTACTCGGACACCTTGCGGCCCGGGAGCTGCCCGCCTTCGCCTGGCTTCGCGCCCTGCGCCATCTTGATCTGCAGCTGCTCGGCGCTCGCGAGGTACTCGGCGGTGACGCCGAAGCGGCCCGAGGCCACCTGCTTGATCTTGGACTTGAGCAGGTCGCCTTCCTTCAGCGGAATGTCGACCATCACGCGATCCTTGCCGAGGCGCGAGGCGAGCGTCTCGCCCGCCTTCGCCCGCGCATAGCGGTTACGATCCTCGCCGCCTTCGCCCGTGTTCGACTTGCCGCCGATGCGGTTCATCGCGATCGCGAGGGTGGTGTGCGCCTCGGTCGAGATCGACCCGAGCGACATCGCGCCGGTCGAGAAGCGCTTGACGATCTCGGACGCGGGCTCGACCTCCTCGATCGGCACCGGCGTGGCGCGGTCGAAGCGGAACTCGAACAGGCCGCGGAACGTCATGTGGCGCTTCGACTGGTCGTCGATGATGCGCGAGTACTCCTTGAACGTGGCGAACTCGCCCTTGCGCACCGAGTGCTGGAGCTTGGCGATCGCGTCGGGAGTCCACATGTGCTCCTCGCCGCGGACCCGGTAGTGGTACTCGCCGCCCGCGTCGAGCGCGGTCGCGAGCACCGGATCGGTCTCGCTGAAGGCGGCGCGGTGCACGCGGATCGCTTCCTCCGCGACCTCGAAAACGCCGATGCCCTCGACGTTGGACGTCGTGCCGGTGAAGTACTTGTCGACGAGCTTGCGCGACAGTCCCACCGCCTCGAAGATCTGGGCCCCCGTGTACGACATGTAGGTCGAGATCCCCATCTTCGACGCGACCTTCTTCAGCCCCTTGCCGATGGCCTTGACGAAGTTCTTGACCGCCTTTCGGCCGTCGACGCCGGCGCCCAGCGCGCCCTTGTCCGCGAGGTCGAGCAGCGTCTCGAGCGCGAGGTAGGGATGCACGGCCTCCGCGCCGTAGCCGCCGAGGAGCGCGAAGTGGTGCACCTCGCGCGCCGAGCCGGTCTCGACCACCAGGCCGGTCGACGTCCGCAGGCCCTTGCCGACCAGGTGCTGGTGCACGGCCGAAAGCGCGAGCAGGGCCGGAATCGCGACGCGGTCGCGGTCGATCTTCCGGTCGGAGATGATGATGATCGAATGCCCTGAGCGCACCGCGTCCTCGGCCTGCGCGGCGAGGCTCGCGAGCCGCGCCTCGATCGCCTCCTTGCCCCAGGCGAGCGGATAGGTGATGTCGAGCTCGAACACCTGGAACTTGCCCTGGGTATAGCGCTCGATGTGTCGGATCTTCTCCATCTCGAAGAAGTCGAGCACGGGCTGGCTCACCTCGAGCCGCAGCGGCGGGTTCGTCTCGTCGACCCCGAGCAGGTTCGGCTTCGGCCCGATGAACGAGACGAGCGACGTGACCAGCTCCTCGCGGATCGGGTCGATCGGCGGGTTGGTGACCTGCGCGAACAGCTGCTTGAAATAGTGGTACAGCGTCTTGTTCTTCGACGACAGTACCGCGAGCGGCGAGTCGTTGCCCATCGAGCCCACCGGCTCCTCGCCGTTCGCCGCCATCGGCGTCATCAGAATCTTGACGTCCTCCTGCGAATAGCCGAAGGCCTGCTGGCGGTCGATCAGCGGCACGCGCGAGCGCTCGGGGCGCTGCTTGTCGCTCTCGACCTCGTCGAGCTTCACGCGGATGCGGTCGATCCACTCGGCGTAGGGCTTGGCCGAGGCGAGCGTCTCCTTCAGCTCCTTGTCGTCGATGATGCGGCCCTTCTCGATGTCGACCAGGAACATCTTGCCGGGCTGCAGGCGCCACTTCTTGGTGATGCGCTCCTCGGGCACCGGCAGGCAGCCGCACTCCGAGCCCATGATCACGAGGTTGTCGTCGGTGACGATATAGCGCGAGGGCCGCAGGCCGTTGCGGTCGAGCGTCGCGCCGATCAGGCGCCCGTCGGTGAACGCGATGGAAGCGGGCCCGTCCCAGGGCTCCATCATCGCCGCGTGGTATTCGTAGAAGGCGCGCCGCGCGGGGTCCATGAGGGTGTGGCTCTCCCACGCCTCCGGGATCATCATCATCATCGCGTGCGCGACCGAGTAGCCGCTCATCACGAGCAGCTCGAGCGCGTTGTCGAACGAAGCCGAGTCGGACTGCCCGTCGTAGATCAGCGGCCAGATCTTGTTCAGGTCGGCGCCGAGGATCGGGCTGGAGATCGCGCCTTGGCGCGCGCGCAGCCAGTTGACGTTGCCGCGCAGGGTGTTGATCTCGCCGTTGTGCGCGATCATGCGGAACGGGTGCGCGAGGTCCCACGACGGGAACGTGTTGGTCGAGAAGCGCTGGTGGATGAGCGCGAGCGCCGACTCGACGCGCGCGTCCTTGAGGTCGAGGTAGTACTCCCCGACCTGGTGCGCGAGCAGCATGCCCTTGTAGACGATCGTCCGCGCGGACATCGACGGCACGTAGAACTCCTTGCCGTGCGCGAGCTTGAGCGCCTGGATCGCGTGCCCCGAGGACTTGCGGATGATGTAGAGCTTGCGCTCGAGCGCATCGGTCACGGTCACGCCCGGGCCGCGTCCGACGAAGACCTGGCGGATGACCGGCTCGAGGCGCTTCGCCGGCTCGGCGAGGTCGGAATTGTCGACCGGCACGTCGCGCCAGCCGAGCAGGACCTGGCCCTCGTCCTTGATCGCGCGCTCGATCTCGTATTCGCAGGCCAGGCGAGACGCGGGCTCGCGCGGCAGGAACACCATGCCGACGCCGTACTGGCCGACCGGCGGGAGCTTGATGCCGGCCTTCCCGAGCTCCTCGCGGAAAAACTTGTCCGGGATCTGGATGAGGATGCCGGCGCCGTCCGAGAGCTTCGGATCCCAGCCGACCGCGCCTCGGTGCGTCAGGTTGCGCAGGACCGTGAGCCCCTGCTCGATGATCGAGTGGCTCTTCTTCCCCTTGATGTTCGCGACGAATCCGACGCCGCAGGCGTCATGTTCGTGGGCAGGGTCGTACAGCCCCTGCGCGGCGGGGAGAGCGGGATGATTCACGGGTGGACCTCGTCCGGGCGCGCCAAAAAACCCGAATTCGCTCGAATTCAGGGCGAACCTTGAACTATACCGTCGATTCCCTGCAGCCTCAAGTGCTTAGGGAGCGTTGCGGGGTCGCCGCAGCGAGCGTCTCCTCGAGCACCGCCCGAGGCACGTCTGCGCGCAGCACCGCGGCGCCGATGCGCTCGAGCAGGATGAACCTGAGGCGCCCGTCTTTCACCTTCTTGTCGACGCTCATCAGCTCGAGCAGCCGCTGCACGGGCAGTGCCGGCGCCTCGACCGGCAGCCCGGCGCGAGCGAGGAGCGCCCGCACACGCTCGCAGTCGGCGCTGCTCAGGATTCCCAGGCGGCGCGAGAGGTCGGCCGCCATCGCCATCCCGGCCGCGACCGCCTCGCCGTGCAGCCACTCGCCGTAGCCGAGCCCGGTCTCGAGCGCGTGCCCGAAGGTATGGCCGAAGTTGAGGAGCGCGCGCTCTCCCTGCTCGCGCTCGTCGCGCGCGACGATCGCCGACTTGATCTCCACCGAGCGCGCGACCGCGTGCGCGAGCGCATCGCGATCCCGGGCGAGCAGGTCGTCGACGTAGGCTTCCAGCCAGCCGACGAAATCGGCGTCCCGGATGAACCCGTGCTTGATCACCTCGGCCAGCCCTGCGCGCAGCTCGCGTGCGGGCAGCGACACCAGCGTGTCCATGTCCGCGAGCACGAGCGCCGGCTGGTGGAACGCGCCGACCATGTTCTTGCCGCGCGCATGGTTGATCGCGGTCTTCCCGCCGACCGACGAATCGACCTGGGCGAGCAGCGTGGTGGGCACCTGGATGTACGGCACCCCGCGCTGGTAGACGGACGCCGCGAACCCGGTCAGGTCGCCGACCACGCCGCCGCCGAGCGCGGCCAGCGTGGTGTCGCGGCCGCAGCGGCGCGCGAGCAGCGTATCGAGGACGCGCTCGACGCTGTCCCAGCGCTTGTGCGCTTCGCCATCGGGGAGCACGACGGTGACGACGTCGACGCCGGCTTCCCGCAGCGGGCCGGCGAAGCGCTCGAGGTAGAGCGGCGCGACGTTCGTGTCGGTCACGACCGCGATCTGTTTGCGCGGCAGCTGCGGGAGCACCAGCTCGGCGCGTCCGAGCAGGCCGGAGCCGATATGCACCGGATACGAGCGCTCGCCGAGCGCTACGCGGACAGTCTGCATGCGTCCTCGATCTTGGCGAGCGCCTGGGCGACCAGGAGAGTTACGCCTTGCCGGCCGGTCTCGACCACGGCATCGGCGACTTCGCGGTAGAGCGGATCGCGTAGCGCATACAGCTCCTCGAGGCGCCCGCGCGGATCGGCGCTCTGCAGCAGCGGCCGGGTGCGGTCGTGCCGCGTGCGCTGCCAGAGCTCGCGCGGATGTGCGTGCAGATAGATGACGAAGCCCCGGCTCTTGAGCCGGTCGCGATTGGCCGGGTCGAGCACGGCGCCGCCGCCGGTGGCGAGGACGATGTCGTCGAGCGCGGTGAGGCGCTCGATCGCCTCGGCCTCGCGCCTGCGGAACCCGTCCTCGCCTTCGATCTCGAAGATGTGCGCGACGCGCACGCCGGTGCGCGCCTCGATCTCGCGGTCGGAGTCGTGGAACGCCTTGCCCAGGCGTTTCGCCAGCGCGCGCCCGACGGTGGTCTTGCCGGCACCCATGAGACCGACGAGGAAAAGATTTCGCGAGGTCTTCACCTCGTCATTGTAGCCCGAGCCGGCCAGGCGCCCTAAAACGCCGAAAGCCGGCGCAGGCCGGCTCTCGGCGGCAAGCGGAGAGCAGCTCAGCGCGAGCCGAGCATGCGGTCTTCGACGATGCGCGGCGTGATGAACACCAAGAGCTCGGTCTTGTTGTCCTGGCGCTGCGTATTGCGGAACAGGAAACCGACCACGGGAAGGTCGCCGAAGAACGGAATCTTGACAACCTGGTTGCGCAGGTCCTGCGTATAGATGCCGCCGATCACGACGGTGCCGCCGTTCTCGACCAGCACTTCCGTCTTGACGTGCTTGGTGTCGATGGCGAAACCCGCAGTGGTGATCTGGCCGACGGCGTCCTTATTGACGTCCAGGCTCATGATCACGTTGCCGTCGGGCGTGATCTGCGGCTTGACCAGCAGTCTAAGATTGGCCTTCCGGAACGAAATCGCGGTCGCGCCGCTCGATGTGGCCTGCTGGTATGGAAGCTCGGTGCCTTGCTCGATGAGGGCCTCGATGTTGTCGGCCGTTAGAACGCGCGGGCTGGAGATGATCTTGCCCTTGCCTTCCGATTCGAGGGCGCTCAGCTCCAGGTTCAGGAACTGCGAGAAGGTGCTGTTGAACAGGATCACGGACAACTGCCCCGGGTTGAAGCCGCTCAAGCCTGGCGACGGCACGTTCACGCTCAGGCTGTCCGGGATGAAGACCGGTGTACCGCCCTGTGCTCCACCGGCCGCGTGGCCGCCGGTGTCTCCCAGGCCGCCACCGACGTCGACGTGGGTGTTCGTCCCGGCCAGTCGATGATCGCCGCCGAGATCGTGAACGCCCAGGCGAACGCCCAGGTTCTTGCTGAACGTATCGTTCGCCTCGACAATCCGCGCCTCGATCAGCACCTGGCGCACGGGCACGTCCATCTTCGCCAGCAGCCGGCGCACCTCCTCGAGGCGGCTGGGCACGTCCTGCACGAACAGCTGATTGGTCCGCGCGTCCACGACCGCGTTGCCCCGCTTCGAAAGGATCTTCTGGTTCGGATCGCTCAGGATCTTCACCATGTCCAGGGCCTTGGCGTAATTGAGCTGGAAGTTCTCGGTGCGGACCGGCTCGAGCTCCGTGATCTGCGCCTGCGATTCGAGGCTCAGCTTCTCCTTGGTGGCAAGCTCGTCGCGAGGGGCGATCCAGATCACGTTGCCGTTCTTGCGCATATCGAGGCCGCGCGTCTGCAGGATGATGTCGAGCGCCTGGTCCCAGGGCACGTCCTTCAGCCGCAGCGTCAGGTTTCCGCTCACCGAGTCGCTGGTGATGATGTTGAGGTCGGTAAAGTCGGCGATGACGTTGAGAACGCTCCGAACTTCGACGTTCTGGAAGTTCAGCGAGAGCTTCTCACCCGTATAGCCGCCGCGCGTGCCCTGGACCAGCTTGTTCGGGTCGTACTGGACCGGCTTCACTTCCAGCACGAACTGCGTGTCAGTCTGATACGCGTTGTGCTCCCACAGGCCCTTCGGCTCGATCAGCAGCCGAACGTTGTCGCCCTGAGGGAAGGCGCTTACCGTCTGCACCGGCGTTGCGAAATCGACCACGTCGAGCCGCTTGCGCAGGGCATCCGGCAGGTTGGCCCTCAGGAAGTCGACGATGAGGGTCTGGCCCTGCTGGCGGATGTCGACGCCGGTCGACGTGTCGGACAGATCGACGACGATCCGGCCTTCTCCATTACGCCCGCGCCGGAAATTGATGTCCTTGATCTGGTGCGTGACATCGGTGCGTCCCTCGGCGAAGCGCGCCGCCGGCGCCGCACCGTCGGCCTGGGCGGTCGCGGGGGCCGTTCCCTTGGTCAGCGTGATCACAACGTTGCGGCCGTCGACCTTGGCGTCGTACTGCATCATGTTGCGCAGGTTCAGCACCAGACGGGTCCGGTCGCCGGCCTGCACCACGTTCATGGACCGCAGGTCGCCTTCACCGACGGTCTGGTTGTTGCGGCCGAGAGCGTTGATGGTACTCGGGAAGTCGAAAGCAATGCGCGCCGGGTTGGCCACGGTGAAGCTGCCCGGGGCGGTGGTCAGCGCCTCCTTCAGCGTCACCTTGATCACGATGTCGCCCGCCTGGTGCGCGACCTCGAACCCTTCGAGCGCGTTTTGCGCTCGGGCGAGCGGCGCGATCGCGAGCAGGCCCAGTACCAGCAGCGCCGCCTGCATCGTTCTTGTCGTTCTTGCGAGGACGTTCATTCTCTACCCCCTGCTCTCTTGGCCCGCGGACTGCCGAAACGCGCTACCTCCCCGTCTCCTGCAACTGCAGCGTGCTCTGGCGCTCGGACCAGTCGCCCGTCGCGTCCTGAATCAGCTCGCGAAGCTGGATGGAACTTCCGTTGATTGCGGTGACGAGCCCGAAGTTCTGCCCCATGTAGTTGCCGACCTTCACGCGATACAGGCCGGTATCGGCCTTCACCAGCGCGAACGTGGCCTTGGGCTGCTGCCAAACGCCGACCATCTTCAGCGACTCGAGCGGATAGGCTTCCAGAGGTTCCTTCGGTCGGTTCAGATCCGGCTTGAGGCCCCCACCGGCTCCGGGCGCAGCCTTCGTGACCAGCTCGATCTTGCTCGGGCCGAACGGATCGGGCTGGTCGAACACTTTGTACGGGACCGGCTCATAGGGCTTCACGACCGGCAGCGGATCGATGCGCCCGCGGAGATCCTTCGTCTTGTCCTTAAGCTCGGCCTTGAGATCGCCGAACTCCTCACCGCCGCAGGCGGCGAGGAGCAGGACGAGCAGGAGCGCGAGGGCCTTTCTCATTTCTTACCCGGCCTCGCGGGCCGTTGCGCCGCGATCTCGTCGTCGTCCAGGTATCGGAACGTCTTGGCGACCGTGTCCATCGTCAGCATGCCGCCGGCCGTCGCAGTCAGCGAGATGTCATTGAGCGTCACGATGCGCGAGAGCTTGCCGATATCGCTCGCGAAGTGACCCATATCGTGATAGGTGCCGTTCAGCTTCAGCGTGACCGGCAGCTCGGCGTAGAACTCGCGCTTGGTCTCCGCGGGCGCCGGCTTGAACAGCTCAAATTGCAGCCCGCGGCCGAGGCCGGCCTGGTTGATGTCCACCAGAAGCGCGTCCATCTGCGAACGGTTGGGCAGCTGCTTCAGCAACGTGCCGAACGAGCTGTCGATCTCGCGCAACTGCTGGCGGTAGAGATCCAGGTTGATCGCCTGCCGCTCCTTGTTGACGTAGTCGTCCTTGAGCTTCACTTCCAGCGCGGCGCCATCGTCGAGTTCTTTGAGCTGGTCCTGCCAGTCGAACATATAGCCGCCGCCCAGCACCCCGGCGAGGATCAGGACCAGCAGCATGATCTTCGGGATCGGCGGCCACGCGCCCGGGTCCCGCATGTTCAGGTTCTTGAACTGTTCGAGCAGCTGCTTCATCGCGCTAGCCCTTCTTCGCCGCCGCCGCAGGCGCGGGCGCCTTGCCGGCATCTTGCGCCTGCTGCGGTGGCCGCAGGCTCACGTTCATCTGGAACTCGGAAAGGCGCTTGTTGGCGACCGTGACGGCGCGGATCTCAACGAGGTCCGGGTTCTCGAGATAGGGCGAAGCCGAGAGATTGCGCATCAGCGTCGAGACGCGCGCGTTCGACTGCGCATAACCGTTCAGCGCCACGCGCAAGCCGGCCTGCTTGATCGATTTCAGGTAGACACCGTCCGGCACCTGCTGGACCAGCTCCTGCAGCAGGTACACCGCCTGCGCTCGGTCGGTCTGCAGCCGCTCGATTACCTGCTTGCGGGCGAGCAGAGCCGCGATCTCGTTCTTGAGCTTCTTGATTTCGTCGATTTCCTTGTCGAGGCGCGCGTTCTCCTTCTTCAGGAACTCGTTGCGATCGTTCTGGATCGTGATGTATCCCGCGATCACGCCGTGCACGAGCACGACGATCGCGAGGCCCAACCCGCCCACCATGGCGGCCAGCGTCCCGAGGTATTTGCGTTGGGCCTTGCGCCTCTCCGCCCGCCAGGGCAGCAGGTTGATGCGGATCATGCGTCGAACCTCCGCAATGCCAGTCCGCAGGCCACCATCAGGGACGGTGCGTCGGCAACGAGCTTCTTCAGCGGAACGCGGGACGACACCTGCATGCTCGCGAAAGGATTGGCGACGATGGTGCTCACCTGCGTGCGCTGCTGCACCATATCCTCAAGGCCCGGGATCACCGCCGAGCCGCCGGTGAGCACGATATGCTCCACCGAGTTGTACTGGGTCGACGTGAAGAAGAACTGCATCGCACGCTGAATCTCCAGCGCGGCGTTCTCCATGAACGGCCGAAGCACCTCGGCCTCGTAGTTGTCGGGGAGGCCGCCGGCGCGTTTCGCCGTCTCAGCTTCCTCCTGGCTCATGCCGTACTGCCGCATGATGTCCTGCGTGAGCTGCGAGCCGCCGAAGGCCTGCTCGCGCGTGTACACCGCCGAGTCGTTGCGCAGGACCGTGATGTTGGTGACGTTGCCGCCGATGTCCACGAGCGCGACGTTCTGGTCCTTGCCGTCGTCCGGGAACTGCCGTTGGATCAGCTCGAACGACGCCTGCATCGCGTACGCCTCGACGTCCATGATCAGCGCCTTGAGGCCGGACGCCTCGGCGACGGCGATGCGGTCGTCGACCTTCTCCTTGCGCGATGCGGCGATCAGTACCTCCACCTCCTCGGGACCCGAGGGAGCCTGCCCGACCACCTGGAAGTCCAGGTTGACCTCGTCGAGCGCGAACGGAATGTACTGGTTGGCCTCACCCTCGACCTGGAGCTCGAGCTCCTCTTCGCGCAGGCCGGCTGGAACAATGATCTTCTTCGTGATCACGGCGGCGGTCGGGAGCGCAAGCGCGACATTCTTGGTGCGAGTCCCGAGCTTCTTCCAGCCGCGCTGCACGGTGTCGACGACCGCTTCGAGGTTCGTGATGTTGCCGTCGGCGACTGCGTCCTTCGGCAGCGCCTCGATCACGTAGCGGTCCACTTTCGGGCTGCCCTTGCCCGCTTCCACGAGTTCGACCATCTTGACGGACGACGACGAGATGTCCATCCCGAACAACGGCGGCGCCTTGGGTTTCAGGAAGTCGAGGTTCAAACCGGATTTCCCTTTCTGTTATGGCCGGTTAGGACTGATTAGTATAATTTACGTTAAATGCTAGCAACAACCATGTACACTGTAAAGTGAATTATTAACTTGGAAATGCAACAGCTTACAGTGCCGCGGCCGCTTCGATTTATAATGTGCTCGCGACCCCTGAATCGACTTGTTGTCTCGTCCCGGGACCGCCATTTTGTCGGAACCACCGTCTTGCCGCACGCAACACCTAAGCCACTGTTTTCACTAATCCTCGAAGTGGGCTTCGCGGCCTCGTCCAGGGTCGGCGCCGGATGAAGCGCTGGCTTTTCTTTCCTGTCGCCGCACTGGCCGGCACGGCGCTCGCCGGCCTGGCCGTGCTCGGCTTCGTTCTGCTGCTCACGTATCCCAACCTGCCTTCGATTGCCTCGCTCACGGAATACCAGCCGAAGATCCCGCTGCGGGTGTACACGGCCGACGGCGTCCTGATCGGCGAGTTCGGCGAGGAGCGCCGCTCCTTCGTAAAGATCGAGGAAGTGCCGATGATCATGCAGCAGGCGATCCTCTCCGCCGAGGACGAGCGCTTCTATCAGCACACGGGCGTCGACTACCTCGGCGTGCTGCGCGCGGCGTACTCGAACCTAGCTGCCGGCGGCAAGGCCCAGGGTGCCTCGACCATCACCATGCAGGTGGCGCGCAATTTCTTCCTCTCGCGCGAGAAGACGCTGACGCGCAAGCTGTACGAGGCGCTGCTCGCGTTCAAGATCGAGAGCAGCCTGACCAAGGACCAGATCCTCGAGCTGTACATCAACCAGATCTACCTGGGGCAGCGCGCGTACGGCTTCGGCGCCGCCGCGCAGGTCTATTTCGGCAAGACGCTCGCGCAGCTGAACGTCGCGGAGACGGCCATGCTCGCCGGCCTGCCCAAGGCGCCGTCGCTGTTCAACCCGGTGGTCAATCCGAAGCGCGCCAAGCAGCGCCAGCTGTACGTCCTGCGGCGCATGCACGAGCTCGGCCACATCGACGACGCGCAGTACGCAGAGGCGCAAAAGGCCCCCTTGAGCGTGAAGAAAGGCGGCGACAGCAACGAGTACGCCGTGCACGCCGAGTACGTGGCGGAGATGGTGCGCCAGATGCTGTACGAGCGCTATCCCGAAGACGTCTACTCGCGCGGCTTCCGCGTCTACACCACGATCACGAAGCTCGACCAGGAGGCCGCGTACAACGCGCTGCGCAACGGCCTGCTCGAGTACGACCGCCGCCACGGCTACCGCGGCGCCGAGGCCTACGTCGACCTGAAGAACAAGGACGAGGAAGAATACGAGGAGATCCTGCAGGACCATCCCGACAGCGACAGCCTGCTCGCCGCCCTCGTGGTCGAAGCAGGCCCCAAGCAGGTGAAGGCGTACCGCCGCGGCGGCGAAACTGTGACCATTGCCGGCGAGGGTCTGCGTTTTGCCGCGCGCATGCTCGACAACAGCGCTCCGCTCAACCGCAGGATCCGACGCGGATCCATCATCCGGATCGAGAAGGACGCGAAGGACCGCTGGCAGATCGTGCAGCTTCCCGAGGCCGAAGCGGCGTTCGTCTCGGTGAACCCCCAGAACGGCGCGGTACGCTCGCTGGTCGGCGGCTTCGACTTCGCCCGCAACCAGTACAACCACGTCACCCAGGCGTTCCGGCAGCCCGGCTCGTCGTTCAAGCCGTTCATCTACTCGGCCGCGCTCGAGAAGGGGTTCACGCCGGCCACCGTCGTCAACGATGCGCCCGTCGTGGTCGACGCCGCCATGACCGGCGGACAGGTGTGGGAGCCCAAGAACTACGACGGCAAGTACGAGGGTCCGATGCGCCTGCGCACGGCGCTCGCGAAATCCAAGAACATGGTCTCGATCCGGGTGCTGCAGGCGATCGGCACGCAGTACGCGCAAGACTACATCACGCGCTTCGGGTTCGACGCCGAGCGCCATCCGCCTTACCTTACCCTCGCTCTGGGCGCCGGCTCGGTCACGCCCTGGCAGATGGCGCGCGCGTATTCGGTTTTCGCGACGGCGGGCTACCGCATCGAGCCCTACATCGTTCAGAAGGTGGTCGACGACCGCGGCAACGTGCTGGCCGAGGCGCAGCCCGCGCAGGCGGGCGACGAGAGCCTGCGCGTGATCGACGTGCGCAATGCCTTCATCATGGACAGCATGATGCACGACGTGATCCGCTACGGCACCGGTGCGCGCGCCATGTCGCTGGGCCGCTACGATCTCGCCGGCAAGACCGGCACCACCAATGACTACGTCGACGCCTGGTTCGCGGGCTATCACCCGACCCTGGTCGGCATTGCCTGGGTGGGTTTCGATCAGCCGAAGAAGCTCGGCCCCAGCGAGACCGGGTCCGTCGCCGCGCTCCCCATCTGGATCGATTACATGTCGAAGGCGCTCGTCGGCGCGCCCGTGATGGTCATGAATCCGCCCGACGGCGTGGTCAGCGTGCGGGTCAACGAGAACGGCTTCCAGGCGCCCGACGGGCGTCCGGAGTACTTCTTCCGTGAGAGCGTTCCGCCCGAGCAGCCGCCAGTCGAGGCGCCGCCCGAGAACGCCGACGAGGTGAAGAACCAGCTGTTCTAGCGCGGGCGCCGCACTCAGGCGGCGCGCAGGATGACGGGGGTACCCGCCTGCTCGCTCACGCGGCGCGAAAGGCTGGCGAACAGCTCGGTGCCGTCCCGCGTGTCGACCCAGCGCGAGCCGTCGAGCCGGAAGTGGTATCCCCCCGAGCGCGCAGCGACCCAGATCTGCTGCGCGACGGAATGCCGGTTGACGATCATGCGGCTGCCGTCGTCGAACTCGATCTCGAGCACGCCGCCCGCCTTGATCTCCCAGTCGCAATCGATGCCGCTCGCATCGAGCGCGTGCGATACGCGCTCCAGCGTCTCGTCGGCAAGGCGGTCGAAATCGGAGTCGTTCATTGACCGTGATACACTGCATCCGCCATATCATCATGCGCCGGGTCATGCCTAGCCGGGTCATGCGTCCAGTTGCAGGCCTGCTCCTCCTGGTGCTCGCGCTCCTGCCGGCCTGCGGGACCAAGGGCCCGCTCTACCTTCCCACCCCCGAGCAGAAAGCCCAGCAGCAGAAAAAGCAGGAGCAGCGGCGACAGAAACAAGAACAACAGCAGCAGGCGCCGCAGCAGGATGATAATAAACAACAACCGCCTGGCCAGTAACCTGTCCGTGTCTTTTTTTTCGTATCACGCCGACGGCGCCCTGTACGCCGAGAATGTGCCGCTTTCCGAAGTCGCCGCGAGGCACGGCACTCCCTGCTACGTCTACTCGCGCGCGGCGCTCGAGGCCAAGTACCGCGAGTTCGCCGCCGCGGGCGCCGGTCGCGAGGTGGACATCTGCTACGCGGTCAAGGCCAACTCCAACCTGGCGGTGCTGAACCTGCTCGCGCGCCTGGGCGCTGGTTTCGACATCGTGTCGGGCGGCGAGCTCGAGCGGGTGCTCGCAGCCGGCGGAGCGGCGGGCAGGACGGTGTTCTCCGGCGTGGGCAAGAGCGAGGCCGAGCTGCGCTCGGCGCTGCGCGCCGGAATCCGCTGCTTCAACGTCGAGTCCGAGATGGAGCTCGAGCGTCTCTCGACGATCGCTGCCGCCACGGGAGAAGTCGCGCCGGTATCGCTGAGGGTCAACCCCGACGTCGACGCCCGGACGCATCCGTACATCGCCACGGGCCTTCGCGACACCAAGTTCGGCGTCCCGTACGAGGACGCACCGCGGCTTTACCGCAAGGCGGCGAAGCTGCCCGGCCTGCGCGTCGTCGGGATCGACTGCCACATCGGCTCTCAGCTCACGCAGGCCGAGCCTTTCGCCGCCGCGCTCGAGAAGCTGCTCGAATTCGTCGACATGCTGGGCTCGACCGGGCTTCCGCTCGAACACATCGACATGGGCGGCGGCCTCGGCATCCGCTATCGCGACGAGGAGCCTCCCTCGGTCGCGGACTACGTGGGCCGGCTCCTGAAGCTGATTGGCTCGCGCAACCTGAAGCTCCTGCTCGAGCCCGGGCGCGCGCTGGTCGGAAACGCGGGGCTGCTGCTCACGCGCGTCGAATACGTGAAGCATGCGCCGGCGAGGAACTTCATCGTCGTCGACGGCGCGATGAACGACCTGGTCCGACCTGCGCTGTACGAGTCGTGGCACGAGGTGCTGCCGGTGCGCAGGAACGCGGCGGCGCCCGTCGATTACGACATCGTCGGCCCCGTGTGCGAGTCGGGCGACTTCCTCGCGCGTGATCGCCGGCTCGCGGCGGCGCCGGGTGATCTGCTCGCCATCATGTCCGCGGGCGCTTACGGCATGAGCATGAGCTCCAACTACAACACGCGTCCGCGCGCCGCGGAGGTGATGATCGATGGCGCGGCGATGCACCTCGTGCGCGCCCGCGAAACCGTCGCCGATCTCTTTGCCAGAGAACGGGTTTTGCCGTAAATTGGAACGCTGTTCCGTGCACGGAGAACGTCGCGTTTGATTCACAAATCTTTACATTCCGAGCCGCGGTCCGCGGCGCCGGAATACGCCGCGCGGTGCGCGCGTTAGCCGGGCCGTGGACATCAAACCTCCGACGGTGATCGGGTCGCGGAGCAACAAGCGGCTGCTGGTTGCCGGCGTCGCGAGCGCGGTCGGCGTCGTCGTGCTCGCAGCGGCGGCGCTGATCTATTTCGGCCGCGAGCTGCGCGCGAACGAGCCGAAGGGCGGCCGCGGCCCCGCCGCCGTGCCGGTCTCGGTCGCTACGGTGCAGCAGCAGACGGTGCCCGTCCGGGTGCAGGCGATCGGCAACGTCGAGGCTTTCTCCACCGTGGCGGTGAAGGCGCGCGTCGACGGCCAGATCGTCGAGGTCGGATTCAAGGAAGGCGAGGAGGTGCCGAAAGGACGCGTGCTGTTCAAGATCGACCCGCGGCCGTTCGACGCGGCGCTGCGCCAGGCCGAGGCCAATCACCTGCGCGACGTCGCGCAGGCCGAGCAGGCGCGCTCGCAGGAGAAGCGCTACCAGGACCTGCTTCAGAAGAACTTCGTCTCCAAGGAGGCGTACGCGCAGATCCGCACCAACGCCGACACCGCCGAGGCGGTCGCGCTCGCGAGCCGCGCCGCGCTCGACAACGCCCGCCTCAACGTCGAGTACTGCACCATCCGCTCGCCGATCGAGGGCTACGCCGGAAAGATCCAGATCCAGATGGGCAACCTGGTGAAGGCGAACGACGTCGGTCCGCTCGTGACCGTCAACCAGGTCCATCCGATCTACGTCAACTTCTCGCTCCCGGAGAACCGGCTGCCGGAGGTGCGCAAGTACATGGCCGCCGGACCGCTCTCGGTGAATGCGCTCACGCCCTCGTCGGACAAGGTGACCGCCAGCGGCACCCTCATTTTCATCGACAACGCGGTCGACCCGAGCACGGGGACCATCAAGCTGCGCGCGCGCTTCGCGAACAAGGAGAACGTCCTCTGGCCCGGTCAGTTCGTCAACGTCAGCGTGCAGCTGTTCCAGCAGAAGGACGCCATCATTATCCCGTCCCAGGCGGTGCAGACCGGCCCCGAGGGCCAGTACGTCTATGTCGTGGGCGAGGACATGGCGGTCGATCTGCGCAAGATCCAGGTCCAGCGCAGCGACGGCGATAACACCATCGTCGCCTCAGGACTGACGAAGGGTGAGCGCGTCGTAACTCAAGGGCAGCTTCGCCTGGGCCCGAAGACGCGAGTTCAATTCGGGAAGCCCGGCCCCGAAGCCTCGTGAATTTCTGCGAGCTCTTCGTACGGCGTCCCATCATGACCGTGCTGGTCATGATGGGGATCCTGATCTTCGGCATCGCGGGCTACCGGCTGCTGCCGGTCTCGACGCTGCCCAACGTCGACTTTCCCACCATCCAGGTCACTGCCGAGCTGCCGGGCGCGAGCCCGGAGACCATGGCATCCGCGGTGGCGACCGTGCTCGAGCGTCAGTTCTCGACCATCGCCGGCATCGACGAGATGACCTCGGTCAGCAGCCTCGGCACGACCCGGATCACGATCCAGTTCGCGCTCGACCGCGACATCGACGCCGCCGCCCAGGACGTGAACTCGGCGATCGCTTCGGCGGCGCGCCAGCTTCCCGCGACCATGCCGGCGCCGCCGTCGTTCCGCAAGGTCAACCCGGCCGACTTCGCGATCTACTACCTCGCCCTCACGTCCGACGCGTTCCCGCTGTCGACCGTGGACGAGTACGCCGAGACCAACCTCGCGCAGCGCATCTCGACCGTGAGCGGTGTGGCGCAGGTGCAGGTCTTCGGTCAGCAGAAATATGCCGTGCGGGTCCAGGTCGATCCCAACGCGCTCGCCGCGCGCGGCGTCGGCATCAACGAGGTCGAGTCGGCTGTGGCGCAGGCGAACGTGAACCTGCCGACCGGAACGCTCTACGGCAAGGATCGCCTGTTCGCGGTGCAGGCCACCGGGCAGCTGCAGGACGCGGTGGCGTTCCGGCCGATCATCGTCAGCTACCGCAACGGCTCGCCCATCCGACTCCAGGAGCTCGGCAACGTCGTCGACGGCGTGCAGAACGACAAAGTAGCGGCCTGGTTCAAGGGCAAGCGCGGCATCGTGCTCGCGATCCAGCGCCAGCCCGGCACGAACACGATCGAGGTGGTGGACAACATCAAGCGGCTGCTGCCGACCTTCCGCGCCGAGGTGCCGCCGGCGATCGAGATCCAGACGCTCTACGACCGCTCGGTGACGATACGACAGTCGGTCCACGAGGTGCAGTTCACGCTGTACCTCGCGCTCGCGCTCGTCGTCATGGTCATCTTCATCTTCCTGCGCAACATCCCGGCAACCATCATCCCGGCGATCGCGCTGCCGATGTCGATCGTGGGCACGTTCGCCGTGATGTACGCGCTCGGCTACAGCCTGGACAACATCTCGCTGATGGCGCTCACGCTGTGCGTCGGCTTTGTGGTCGACGACGCGATCGTGATGCTCGAGAACATCAGCCGCCACATCGAGCAGGGCAAGAGCGTCATGCAGGCGACGCTCGAGGGCTCGAAGGAAATCGTCTTCACGATCATCTCGATGACGCTGTCCCTGGCGGCCGTGTTCATCCCGGTGCTCTTCATGGGCGGCATCCTGGGGCGGCTGCTGCACGAGTTCGCGGTGACCATCATCGCGGCGGTCCTGATCTCGGGCTTCGTCTCGCTCACGCTGACCCCGATGATGTGCAGCCGGATCCTGAAGCCGCATCGCGAGGATGCGCAGCACGGCCGCGCCTACCTCTTCTTCGAGCGCGCGTTCGACGGGCTTCGCGACGCCTACGCCAGCACCCTGCGCTGGACACTCGCGCGGCAGCGAGCGGTGCTCGTGGTGTTTCTCGGCGTCTGCGTGCTGACCGGCGTGCTGTTCGCCCGGGCGCCGAAAGGCTTCCTCCCCAGCGAAGACTCCGGACAGCTGCTCTGCTTCGTCGAGGGGCCGCAGGACATCTCGTTCGACGCCATGATGCAGATCCAGGGCAAGGTGGCCGAGATCATCGGCAAGGATCCGAACGTCGAAGCCGCCATGTCGTTCGTAGGCGCGGGCGGTGCTTCCAATTCACTGAACCTCGGTCGCATCACGATCACGCTGAAACCGTTCAACCAGCGCAAGCCGGCCGACCAGGTCGTGCGCGAGCTGCGTCCGAAGATCGCGAACGTCCTCGGCACCAAGGCGTTCGTCAACAACGTTCCGGCGATCCGCATCGGCGGGCAGCTCACCAAGAGCCCGTACCAGTACGTCGTGCGCAGCGCCAGCGTCGAGGAGCTGTACCACTGGGCGCCGCTCATCGAGCAGAAGCTGCGCACGATGCCCGGGCTGGTCGACGTCACCAGCGATCTGCAGATCAAGCAGCCGCAGGTGACGGTCCAGATCGAGCGCGAGAAGGCGTCCGCGCTCGGCGTGTCGGCGCAATCGATCGAGCAGGCGCTCAACAACGCCTACGGCGCGCGCCAGGTCTCGACCATCTACACGGCAACCAACCAGTACTGGGTCATCCTCGAGCTCGCCCGGCGCTACCAGACCGATCCCTCGGTCCTGTCGATGCTGTATGTGCGCTCCTCGACGGGCGCGCTCGTCCCGCTGAACGCCGTCGCGAGGCTCGCCTACGGTGTCGGACCGCTGCAGGTCACGCACCTCGGCCAGCTGACCTCGGTCACGTTCTCGTTCGATCTTCGTCCCGGCGTTGCGCTGTCGCAGGCGATCGCCGAGGTCCAGGCCGCCACGCGCGAGATGCAGGTTCCGGGGACGCTCACGGGGACGTTCTCGGGCACGGCGCAGGCGTTCCAGACCTCGCTGCAGGGCATGGGCATCCTGCTCGTGCTGTCCATCTTCGTGATCTACCTCGTGCTCGGAATCCTCTACGAGAGCTTCATCCACCCGCTCACGATCCTCTCGGGGCTGCCGACGGCGGGCCTCGGCGCGCTGGTGACGCTGATGGCATTCGGCGTCGAGCTGAACATGTACGCCTTCGTCGGCATCATCATGCTGGTCGGCATCGTGAAGAAGAACGCGATCATGATGATCGACTTCGCGATCGAGGCGCAACGGCGCGAGGGCATGGCGCCCGAGGAAGCGATCTACCGCGCCGGCATGGTGCGCTTCCGGCCGATCATGATGACAACCTTCGCGGCCCTCATGGGCAGCTTTCCCATCGCGCTCGGCCTGGGCGCGGGCGGCAGCGCGCGCATGCCGCTCGGCCTCGCGGTCGTCGGCGGCCTGGTGCTCTCGCAGGTGCTCACGCTCTACATCACGCCCGTGATCTATCTCTACTTCGAGCGGCTCCAGCAGTGGCTCGCGCAGCGGCGCACCCTGCGGTCGGACGACCGGCATCGCGACCGCGAGCGGCTCACCCGCGGCTCCGCAGCGCCGAGACCAGGCGATACCCGAGCAACGTAGCCACCACGACGGCGTAGATCGCGGGCTCGGTGACGTCGCGCTTCACCAGCCACCAGAAGTGCACGACGCCGCCGATCGCGACGACGTAGACGAGCCGGTGCAGGGCTCTCCAGCGCGCGGACCCCAGGCGCCGCACCATCGCGTCGGTCGAGGTAGCGGCGAGCGGCACGAGCAGCAGCAGGCAGGTGAAGCCGACCGTGATGAAGGGCCGCTTCGGTATGTCGTGCAGGATCGCGACCAAATCCAGGCCCTGGTCCAGCCAGACGTAGCTCGAAAAATGCAGCACGGCATAGAAGAAGGCGTACAGGCCGAGCATGCGCCGCAGGCGCAGCAGCCAGGGCCAACCGGTGATTTTCCGGAGCGGCGTCACGGCAAGCGTGGCGCAAAGAAAAACCAGCGTCCACGTCCCGAGCGAGCGGATGATCGCTTCGACCGGATTGGTGCCGAGCGAGCGCAGGAACACTGCGGCCACGAGTCGGCCGAGTGGCACGAGCGCGAGCGCGAAGGCGATCGCCTTGATCCACGAGACTGCGGCGGGCGAGAGTCGCGCGAGCGGTCGCCTGCCCGAGTCGGCTCGCGGGCCGATCGCTGCCGAAGACGCCTGCGGCATCAGAAATACCGCTTCAGGTCCATGCCGGCGTAGAGTCGCGCCACCTGGTCGCCGTAACCGTTGAAGATCTGCGTCTTGATGATCCGCGGCAGGAACCGCCCCTCGCCGAGCCGCTTCTCGGTCGCCTGGCTCCATCGCGGATGCGGGACGTCGGGATTGACGTTCGAGTAGAAGCCGTACTCGGACGGCACGGCCTTCTCCCAGGCCGTCTTCGGCTGGTTTTCGACGAAGCGGATGCGTACCAGCGACTTGCCGCTCTTGAAGCCGTATTTCCAGGGCACGACCAGGCGCACCGGCGCGCCGTTCTGGTTCGGCAGGACGTCACCGTAAAGGCCGACCGCGAGGATGGTGAGCGGATGCATCGCCTCGTCCATGCGCAGGCCCTCGACGTAAGGCCAATCGAGAACGCGCAGCCGCACGCCCGGCATGTTGTCCGGCTGATAAGCGGTCACGAATTCGACGAACTTGGCCTTGCCCGTCGGCTGCACCTGGTCGATGATCGTCTTCAGGGCGAAGCCAACCCACGGGATCACGAGCGACCAGCCCTCGACGCAGCGCAGCCGGTAGATGCGCTCCTCGAGCGGGAAGCGCAGCAGGTCCTCGACGCCGTAGGTCCGAGGCCGGCGTACCTCGCCCTCCACGGCGAGCGTCCAGGGCGAAGTCTTGAGGCGTTTCGCGTACTCGGCCGGAGATTCCTTGTCGGTGCCGAATTCGTAGTAATTGTTGTACGTCGTGATTTCCTTGAGGCTCGCCGCCTTCTCATCGGTGCTGTAGGCGCTTTTGCGCACGCCGGCGAATCGGCCCTCGGCGCGCGCCGAGGGCGGCAGCAGTGTGCCGAGCGCGGCCGCCCCCGCGGCTTTCATGAGCTCGCGCCGGCGCACATACACGTCGGGCGGCGTAATCTCGGAGGGACGAATATCCTGGGGTCGCTTGATCAACATGGTTTCTCCGGAACGAACAGGTATTGTGCAGAGTCGCGACGAGCGCGGAAAGCCTTACAGGGCGCCGCCCGGAAAGGCGACGGACGCCACGGCGAGCCCGGGACGGAAATCTAGGGATTGAGCTGCTTGTAGACGACGTCAGCGATCTTCAACAACTGCTCGCGGCCGATTTCTCCCGAGAGCGCGTACCCGAAATTGCCGTCGACCCAGTAGAACACCGACACGCGGTCTTCCTGGCTGTAGCGGAACGCGGTGTCGCGCGGCTCGCCGCGCGTCCTGGACACGTAAAGCGTAAGGCGCTGTCCGCGCGCGTCCTGGTACATGAAGTGCGCGACCGGACCCTGCGGCCCGGACAGCAGCCGCCCGCCGACCAGGTCGTAGCCGAGGGGGCCGAGGTGCGGCGCCGTCAGGTCCTTGCCGAGGCGCTTGGACAGCCAGCGCACCAGGTGCTCCTCCTCGGATGCCGGCACCTCGACGGGGTGACGCACCTCGGGCGCGTACACCACGTGCGCGATCGCGGCTTGCCGGGGCAGCGACAGCGGCGTCTGCACCCCGGGGGCGAGGGCCGTCTTGGCGACCCAACCGGTCGCGATACCCACGATGAAGAACGATGCGGCGAGCGCATAACGATGCCACGCCGGCCGCGGCCGGATCGTGGCGAGCTCGGCCGGAACCGGCTCCTCGAGTATCGGGTCGTAGAGCGCGCGCAGGGCGCTCGCCTGCTCGCGCCAGGTCTTCACCCGCTCCGCGTCTTCGGGGTGATCGGCCAGGTAGCCGTCCACCTCGGCGCGGTCGGAGCTCGACAGCCTGCCGTCGACGTAGGCGTGCAGGTCGCTTTCGGTTATCTGCTTCATTTGACCACTTTGAGCGGCACCACGGGCTGACCGCCGAGCAGCTGCCTCAGCCGCTCGCGTGCGCGCGACAGGCGCGACATCACCGTGCCGATCGGAATCTCGAGGGCGCGGCTCACCTCACCGTAGGTCAATTGCTCGACCACGACCAGGAGAACGACCTCGCGTTGCTCGACCGGCAGCGTGCGTAGCGCCCTGTCCACGTCATGCAGCTCCAGTTGATCCGATTGCGTCGCTCGCACGGCCATCGCAGGCAGGTCGTCGAGCGGCTGCTCCACCTCGTAGCGCCGGCGCCGCGCCTGGTTCACGAAAACGTTGTGCATGATCGCGAACAGCCACGCGCGCAAATCGCTTCCCGGTCGCCACAAGTAAAACTTGTTCCACGCGCGCTCCAGCGTGTCCTGCACCAGGTCGTCGGCGGCGTAGCGGTCGCCGACCAGTGCGCGCGCGTAGCGGCGCAACCGTGGGATGTGTTCGACGATCGGGTGGCCCGTCATCGCCGAGCGCGTCACACCGTAAACATCATTAGTGCCAGCTTATTCCGCAGCGCGCCAGGACGAAAAAGCGAACGCCGGCGGGAAAGGAAGATTTCACGGGACAAGAGCCCCGTCCGCGTCTCAGTGAAGGCCTGCGGCGTAGTCGGCGACGGCGGAAATGTCCGCATCGGTGAGATTCGCCGCGATGGTTCTCATCGTGCGATTGGCGTCGTTCGCGCGCGTCCCGGAGCGAAATGCCTTCAGCTGGCTCTCGGTGTACTCGGCGTACTGGCCGGCGAGGCGCGGAAACTGTGCCGGCACGCCGGCCCCGGTCGCGCCGTGGCAAGCCGCGCACGCAGGCACCCCGCGCGACGCGTCGCCCGTGCGCCAGATCTTCTGGCCGCGCTCCGCGCTGTCCTTGTTCTTGGCCGCGCCCGCCTTCGGCGTCTGCTGCCCGAAGTAGGCCGCGACGTTGCGCATGTCGTCGGCCGAGAGCGGCGCCGCCATGCCCGCCATGATCGGATTCTCGCGCTCGGCCTTCGCGCCGGACGCGGGCTTGAAATTAGTCAGCTGCTTCTGGATGTACTCGGGAATCTGGCCCGCGAGCTTCGGGTTCGCTGGCGCGGGGCTGTTGCCGTCCGGGCCATGGCAGGCCGCGCACACGCGCGAGACAATCGCCTGACCTTTCGACGCGTCCGCCTTCTCCTGTGCGAGCGCCGCTCCGGAAACGCACATCAGCGTCGCGATCCACAACATTGCAGGCAGGCGTCTCATTCGCTCGTTCTCCGTCGCGAAGCTTCGGTGGAAAAAGCTGATATTCTAGCCAATTTAGGCACTTCCCCGCCATGTCGCCGCGCACGCCGGCGTTCTTCCGCGCCGTCTTCTTCAAGAGCGTGGCGAGCCTCGGCGAGCTGCCCGAGAGCGACGCCGAGATCGCGTTCGCCGGCCGCTCGAACGCCGGGAAATCGAGCGCGCTGAACGCGCTGACCGGACGGCGCCTCGCGTTCGTGAGCAAGACGCCCGGGCGCACACAGCTCATCAACTTCTACCGAGTCGACGAGTGCAGCTTCCTCACTGACCTGCCGGGATACGGCTACGCCCGCGTCCCGGCCGCTGCGCGCGCCGGCTGGGAGAAGCTCCTCGGCGGGTACCTGCAGACGCGCGACTCGCTGCGCGGTCTCGCGCTGGTCATGGACGCGAGGCATCCGCTGACCGAGCTCGATCGCCGCATGCTCGCGTGGTTCGTGCCGACCGGAAAGCCGGTGCACGTGCTCCTGACCAAAGCGGATAAACTGTCGCGTTCAGCGGGCCTCCAGACGCTCGCGCGCGTACGGCGCGAGCTGACCGCGCATGGGCCGGCGCTCACGGCTCAGCTGTTCTCCAGTCTGAAGCGGTCGGGCATCGAGGAGGCCGAGGGCGTCTTCGCCGCCTGGCTGGGGCCGCACCCGCCACAAATAAAAAGCCCCGGGCTAAAGGGATAGCCCGGGGACTAAATGCCTTAAGGTCTAAGGCACCCGCTCAGGGAGGAGAAGCGGGAGGCGGCCGAAGCCGTCTGAACGATAGGATTCCAACCGAAATAAAAGGTTCCCCGATCGTCGTGTTTTTTGTTAAACCACTGATACGAGAAACGAAAGTGGAGTGATTATGCAGGTCTACGGAAGCTTTCCCGGAGTGCGTATGCGGCGTATGCGGCGAGATGATTTCTCGCGCCGCATGATGCGTGAGCATGTGCTCACCCCGAATGACTTCATCTACCCGGTGTTCATCATCGACGGGCAGGCCCGTACCGAGTCGGTCCCTTCCATGCCGGGAGTGTCGCGCTACACGGTCGACAAACTCATGGCGGTCGCCGAGCAATGCCTCGCGCTGCGCGTTCCGACGATGGCGCTGTTTCCCGCGGTCGAGCCGTCGCTCAAGACGCCGGACGGCAAGGAAGCGACCAACCCCAAGGGCCTCGTGCCGCGCGCGGTCGCCGAGCTGAAGAAACGCTTCCCGGAGCTCGGTGTGATGACCGACGTCGCGCTCGATCCGTTCACGAGCCACGGACAGGACGGCGTCCTCGACGCGAGCGGCTACATCCTGAACGACGAGACGCTCGCGATCCTCGAGCGGCAGGCGCTGGTCCAGGCGGGCGCCGGCGTCGACATCGTCGCGCCGTCGGACATGATGGACGGCCGCATCGGCCGGATCCGCGCCGCCCTCGAAGAGAGCAAGTTCATCTACACGCGCATCATGGCGTACTCGGCGAAGTACGCCTCGGGTTTCTACGGGCCGTTCCGCGACGCGGTCGGCTCCGCGCCAAGTCTCGGTAAAGGCACCAAGTACACCTATCAGATGGATCCGGCGAACTCCGACGAGGCGCTGTGGGAGGTCGGCCTCGATCTCCAGGAAGGCGCCGACATGGTGATGGTGAAGCCGGGACTGCCCTACCTCGACATCGTGCGGCGCGTGAAGGACGAGTTCAAGGCGCCCACCTTCGTCTACCAGGTGAGCGGCGAGTACGCGATGCTCAAGGCGGCGTTCGCCAACGGCTGGCTCGACGAGCGCGTGTGCGCGATGGAGGCGCTGCTCGCATTCAAGCGCGCCGGCGCCGACGGCGTATTGACCTACTTTGCGCTCGACGCCGCGCGCTGGCTGAAGGAAGGCTGAGTGACGCTCGAGCGCTCGGCGAGCGCGGCGTCGAGCACCTTGCCGAACTTCTCCGGCGCCTGGTACCCGATCACGCGCAGCCCCTCGATCTCGCGCCCTTCGCGGTCGAAGAAGACGGTCCCGGGCGGCCCGAACAGCCGGAAGCGCTTCAGCAGCGCCTTGTCGTCGGCGTCGTTGCGGGTCACGTCGGCCTGCAGCACGAGCATCCGGCCGAGGCGCTCCTGCACGCCCGGGGCCCTGAACGTGAAGCGCTCCATCTCCTTGCACGACACGCACCAGTCGGCGTAGAAATCGAGCATCACCGGACGGCCGGCGCCGCGAACGCGGGTCTCGAGCTCGGCGAGCGTCTTCACGCGCTCGAATCGCAGCGGCTGGGCGGCGGCGGGCTGTGACCCGATGAGGGTCGAGAGCGGCTGCAGCGGATCGCGGGCGCCGGAGAAGGCGCCGGCGAGCTGCGCGACGCCCGCGAGCAGCGCCAGGATGCCCAGCGCCTTCCCGAGGCGCACGAGACCGTGGGCGTTCGCCGGCAGCGGGTCGACCGCGTGCAGGAACACCCCGATGCCGACGAGCAGCGCACCCCAGAGCAGCATCTGTACCGCCACGGGCACCACCGGCGCGATCGTCCAGATTGCGACCGCGAGCAGCAGCGCGCCGAAGAAGCGCTTGACCGTGCGCATCCAGTGCCCGGACTTCGGAAGGAACGCGCCCTCCGAGACGCCGACCACGACCAGCGGCACGCCCATGCCGAGCGCCATCGCGAACAGCGCGCTGCCGCCGAGCACCGTGTCCCGCGTCTGGCTGATGTAGAGCAGCGCGCCCGCGAGCGGTGCCGCGACGCAGGGGCTGACAATCGCCGCGGACAGCATGCCCATGACGGCAACTGCGCCCCATTGCCCGCCCTGCAGGCGGCCGTGCGCCTGGTGCAGGCGGTCGTGGATCGCCGCGGGAAGGCCGAGGTCGTACAGCCCGAACATCGACAGCGAGAGCGCGACAAACACGAGCGCGAACGCCGAGAGCACCCAGGGATTCTGCAGCGCCGCCGACAGCAGGTTCCCCGAAAGGGCGGCGCCGACGCCGATCGCGGTGTAGGTGACCGCCATGCCGGCGACGTAGGCGAGCGAAAGCCACAGCGCCCGCGCGCGCGTGACGGCATGACCCTCCCCGACGATGATGCCCGAGAGAATCGGCACCATCGGCAGCACGCACGGTGTGAACGTGAGCAGCAGCCCGGCGCCGAAGAAGGCGGCGAGCGTCAGCCAGATGCTTCCGGACTGGAGCATCTGCGCGAATCGCGCCTCGTCGTTCGCGACCGGCGCGGGCGAGGCGGCCGGTCGCGACACTAGCGGCTCGTCGTTGAGCAGGTCGGAGAACGCGCGCGACGCCCCGCCCGCGGACGCGAGCACCACGTCGGCGCTCTGGTCGTACGGCACGTAGCAGACGCCGCTGTCCGCGCATCCCTGCGACGTCACCGTGAGCTTGAGACGGCCGCCGACCGCGCTCTCGACCGGGAGCCGGATGCGCACCTCCTTGCGGTAGGTCTCCTGCTTCCCGAAGAACTGGTCCTCGTGGGCGATGCCCTTCGGAAATTGCGGCGCGCCCAGCTTCACCGCGGCCGGCTCGACGGTGAAGCGGAAGCGATCGCGGTAAAGGTAATAGCCGTCCGCGATCGCATAGCGCACTTCGATGGTCGAGGCGTCGAGCGCGCGCGCGGAGAACTGGAACGCCTTGTCCGGATCGAGCAGGCCGTCGGCGTTCAGCTCGGGCGCCGCGTGCAGGACCGGCGCGAGCACGAGCAATGCGAGAAAGGCGAGCTTGCGCGTCATGACGTCGTCTCCGCCGCGACCCAGTCGAGGTACGCGGGCAGCCCCGCCGCGAGCGGCAGCGCGATGATCTCGGGCAGCTCGTACGGATGATGCTTGCGCACCGCCGCTTCGAGCGCGGCATAGCGCTCGCGCGTGGTCTTGATGAGCAGCGGGAACTCCTCCGCGTCATCGACCTTACCCTTCCAGCGGTACACCGAGCGGCACGGCGACAGGACGTTGACGCAGGCGGCGAGGCGCTGGTCGATCAGGAGGTGAGCGAGCTTCTCGGCGCTCGCGCGGTCGGGAAGGTTCGAGATGACGAGGAGCGCTTCCACGGCTCAGGCCGCATCCCGGACACGGGCCATGAGCGGCACGCCGTCGGCGACGGTGGGATAGCGC
>DATDMW010000048.1:0-12032 GCA_036518595.1 Burkholderiales bacterium | reverse complement strand
GAGAGGAGGCAGTACGCGAGCGCGCCGAGGAACGCCGCCGCCGCGGCCGCCTTCTGCGCCGGCAGCGCGAGCGCGAGGCGCTCCACGCGCCGCCACAGCTGGAACACGAGCCAGCCGAAGATCCCGGCGACCATG
Source organism: Burkholderiales bacterium (assembly GCA_036518595.1). Lineage (GTDB taxonomy): Bacteria > Pseudomonadota > Gammaproteobacteria > Burkholderiales > SG8-39 > VBDM01. Next base: position 11,897 of record DATDMW010000048.1, on the reverse strand, counting down.
GTCACGTGCAGCCCCGAGATGCTCATCAGGTGCGAGACGCCCGTGCGCGCGAACACCTGCCAGTCGTCCGCACCGATCGCGCGCTGGTCGCCGATCGCGAGCGCGATCAGGATGCCGCCGAAACGCTCGCCCGCGAGCGCGTCCCAGAAGCGCTCGCGCACCCGCTCGCGCGCGCGCTCGATCCAGTACGAGGGCGCGTGCACCATCGCGGCCAGCCGCTCGCGGTCGCCGCGCGGCGCGACATAGCCCGTCGCGCCCGTGCCGCGCTCGAGCAGCCACGCCTCGTAATCGAAGCCGTGCGGGTTCGCGTTGCCGCGCGGACGCCGCAGCCGCGCCGTAAAGCGCCAGCGCTCCCCCGCGCGCACCGGCGCCACCTCCTGGAACTCCTCCGGCGCGAGCCCGTTGTACCAGGAGAGCTGCACCCGCGAAGGCACCCCCGCCGGCGCCGACTCCACGTCGAAGTCGAAGCGCGCGCCGCGCTCGACCGGCTGCGGCAGCTCGGCGATCACGCCCGTGATCACCACGTCGCGGCCTTCGAGCGACGCGTCGAGGCGGTCCGCCATGCGAAGCTGCGCGCGCACGCCGGCCCAGGCGAAGCCGAGCACGAGACACGCCGATGCGACGGCGACCGCGCGGACCACACGCGGCGTGCGACCATGCGCGACGAGCGCGAGCACGATCGCGGCCGAGACCGCGGCGATCGCAAGCACCGCCTCCGACGGCAGCTCCGCCTGGCGCTGGAGCGCCCAGACTCCCAGCGCAAAGGCGACGATCGCCGACCTCATGCCCTTCCCTCCGCCGCGGCCCTTTCGCTCTAACGCCCGAGGGTGACAACGGTTGAACTCGGCTAACATCCCCGCGCGAGATATCCGCCATGCCCCGGAAGCTCTTCCGCAAATACCTCCCCACGCCCGAGTCGATCCGCCAGCACCGGGTCCTCGGCCGCTTCGGCGCGTGGCTGCACCATCCCAATCTCTGGCACCTCAACCGCCGCTCGGTGGCGGGCGGGGTGGCGGCCGGCCTTTTCTGCGGGCTGATCCCGGGGCCGCTGCAGATGCTGGGCGGGGCGATCGTGGCGGTCGCGTTCCGGGTGAATCTGCCGGTGGCGCTGTTCACGACGCTGTACACGAACCCGGTGACGATCGGGCCGCTGTACCTCGGCGCGTATTGGCTGGGGCGGCTGCTGGTCGGAGGCGAGGCGGCGCCGCTCGCGGAGGCGCCCGCGTTCTCGTGGGGCGACATGGGCGAATGGCTGCGCGCGATGGCGCACTGGGCGGTGTCGCTCGGCAAGCCGCTCGCGGTCGGCCTGGTGGCGCTTGCGACGCTGCTCGCGGCGCTCGGCTACGCGCTGGTGGACGTCGCCTGGCGCGTGCAGGTGATCAGGGCGTGGCGCCGGCGCCGGGCCGCCCGCGCGACTCGAGCCTGCGGTTCCTGAGGTAGATCGCCTCGCCCGCGAGCGCGGTGGCGAGGATGAGGGCGTTCGTGACCACGAACACCCAGTTCGACAGCATCCAGCTGTACGCGACGAACCCGACGGATGCCGCGATCTGGCCGGCGAACAGCCAGCGCGACACCCCCCGGGTCCTTCGCTCCTTCCACTGCAGCCATGCCTGACGCCCGAGCGTCAGCATCAGGATCACGGCCGAGGCCCATCCGATCAGGTCGGTCGCCACGCGGGCCCCCGGCGCGGCGGACCGTCCATCAATGGAACAGCAGGTAGACGATCACCAGCACGAAAGCCGGCACACCCAGCAGCCACGCCAACACATATTTCCCCACGATCGATCTCCTATCGAGTTGTCTAACGTCGAGCCGGCGCGATCCCGATGCGCCGAACGGCGCATCCACCCAACGCGCCGCTCGACGTGACAGCGTTGTAAGAATTGCGCCTGCGATGTCGAACCTTGCAGCCCGCGGACCGAAGCCTGCTGACAAAGCCTTGTTCCGCCGTGAAACCTGGAACTGCATGTGCGACGCGCCTGGCACGTGCCCTGCCTAAAGCAAGGCGCGTGCAAGCGCAGGAAACTGTCCTCAACCGAAATGGAGTCGTGATCATGATGCGGAAACTGTTGTCTGCTGTCGTTCTGGGAACGTTCGTCGCCGGGCTGTTCGCGATGTCGGGCTGCAACACCATGAAGGGTGCCGGCCAGGACATCCAGAAGGGCGGCGAGAAGCTCGAGAACTCGGCGGACCGCAATAAGAAATAGCGGCGGCTCCCCGCATCCGCGGGGACTCGCCTCTTTTGCCGCGGGAGGTCGATGAACTCGCCCGACGGCAAAACCCGATTCGAGGAGGAAGGAAGCGCGCCGGGGACCGCGGCGCGCGGTGCCTGGGCGCGCGGCGCGATCGTGTTCCTCGCCGTGCTCGCCGGGATCGCCGCGCTCTATCTCGGCCGCGCTTTCCTGATCCCGCTCTGCATCGGCGCGCTCGCGAGCTACGCGCTGCGCCCGGTCGTGGATGCGCTCGCGCGCCTGCGCGTGCCGCGCACCCTCGGGGCGGCGCTCGTCGTCTCGGCGCTCACCGGCGGGCTGGTCTGGGGGATCGCGTCGCTCGGCGACAACGCCGTCGCGATGCTCGAGAAGCTTCCCGACGCGGCGCGCAAGCTCCGCCTCGCCGTCGCCTCGCACGACGGCGCCGCGCAGCCGCTGCAGAACGTGCAGCAGGCGGCGAAGGAGCTGCAGCAGGCGGCGAAGGAAGCGACCGGCGGCAAGGCCCCGGCGCGCGCCGCGCCGCCCGCGGCCGATCCATGGCTGCAGCGCTACCTGATCTCGCAGTCGACGCTGCTCGTCTCGGTGCTGGCGCAGGCGCCGGTCGTGCTGCTGCTCGTCTTCTTCCTGCTCGCCTCGGGCGAGCACTTCCGCTCGCGGCTGGTGCGCGTCCTCGGCATGTCGCGCCGCGAGGCGAACGACGTGCTCGACGAGATCGACACGCAGATCCAGCGCTACCTGCTGCTGATCCTCGGCATCAACCTCGCCGTCGGCCTCCTCACGGGAATCGCGTTCTGGGCGCTCGGCGTCGAGCAGCCCGGGCTCTGGGGCGTGGGCACGGCCGTGCTGCACTTCATTCCGTATCTCGGGCCGGGCGTGATCGCCGTGGCGAGCGCCGGCGCCGCCTACCTGCAGTTCGGCTCGGTGCTCAAGGCGCTCTCGGTCGCGGGCGCCGCGCTCGCGGTCGCGACCGCGATCGGCATGGTGGTGATGACCTGGCTGCAGAGCCGCATCGCGCACGTCAACGCGGCGGTCGTGTTCATCGGGCTGCTGTTCTTCGGCTGGCTCTGGGGCGCGTGGGGGCTGCTGCTCGGGGCGCCGCTGCTCGCGATCGCCAAGGTGATCTGCGACCGCGTCGGGCCGCTCAAGCCCGTGTCGGAGCTGCTCGGCGGCTAGGCGCCCGCGGGCACGAGCGCGCCGTCCTGCAGCCGCAGCGTGCGGTGCGAGCGCGCCGCGAGCGTCGGCTCGTGCGTGACGATGACGAAGCTCGTGCCGTGCGCGCGGTTCAGCTCGAGCATCAGCTCGAACACCGTCTCGGCGGTGCGCCGGTCGAGGTTGCCGGTCGGCTCGTCGGCGAGCACGCACGCGGGCGACCCGACCAGCGCGCGCGCGAGCGCCGCGCGCTGGCGCTCGCCGCCCGAGAGCTCGCCCGGCCGGTGCGAGAGCCGCGCGCCCAGGCCGACCTCGCCCAGCATCGCGCCCGCGGCGCGGAGCGCGTCCGCGCGCGGCACGCGCCGGATGAGGAGCGGCATGGCGACGTTCTCGAGCGCGGTGAACTCCATGAGCAGGTGATGGAACTGGTAGACGAAGCCCAGCCACTTGTTGCGCACCGCGCCGCGCTCCGCCTCCGAGAGCTCGTGCATCGGCCGGCCGCCGACCTCGACGCTGCCGGCGCTCGGCGCGTCGAGGCCGCCCAGCAGGTGCAGCAGCGTGCTCTTGCCGGAGCCCGACAGGCCCACGATCGCCACCACCTCGCCGCGGCGGACCTCGAGGTCGACCCCGAGCAGCACCGGGACCTCGCCCTCGCCCTGCCGGAAGATCTTCTTCAGGCCCCGGCAGGCGAGCACCGGGCCGTTCTCGGCGGCGACGGGCGTCATTCGTAGCGCAAGGCGTCGGCGGGATTGAGCTTCGAGGCGCGCCAGCTCGGATACAGCGTGGCGAGCAGCGACAGCGCGAGCGAGACCAGCGCGACCGCGGCGACGTCGCCGTGGCGCAGGTCCGAGGGCAGCTCGCTGATGTAGTAGATCGAGGGATCGAGGCGCACGTCGAGCAGCCGCTCGATCACCGGCGTGATCGCGCCGACGTTCAGCGCGAGCACGATCCCGGCGGCGACGCCGATCAGCGTGCCGATCACGCCGATCAGCGTCCCCTGCACCACGAACACCTTCATGACCGAGAAGGGGCTCGCGCCGAGCGTGCGCAGCACCGCGATGTCGGGCTGCTTGTCGGTCACGATCATGACCAGCGTCGCGACGATGTTGAACGCGGCGACCGCCACGATCAGCAGCAGGATCAGGAACATCATGCTCTTCTGGCTCTGGATCGCGCGGAAGAAGTTCGCGTGGCTGCGGCTCCAGTCGTAGATGTAGAGCGGCCGGTCGATGCGCCGCACCAGGTCCTCGGCGACGTCGCGCGAGCGCAGCAGGTCGGCGAGCTTCAGGCGCACGCCGGAGACGCGATCGCCGAGACCGTAGAGGCTCTGCGCGTCGCGCAGGTTCACGAGCGCGAGCGTCGAGTCGTACTCGTACATGCCGAGGTCGAAGATGCCCGACACGGTCAGCTGGCGCAGCGCCGGCAGCAGGCCCGACTGCAGCGACTCGCCGCGCGGCATCATCAGCATCACCCGGTCGCCCCGCTTCACGCCGAGCGCGCGCGCGAGCTCGGCGCCGAGCACGATGCGGAACGATCCGGGCGCCAGCTCGTCGAGCGCGCCGGCCGTCATGTGCGTGCCGATGTCGGCGACCTTCGCCTCGAGCCCGGGCTCGATGCCGCGCACGAGCGCGCCCTTCGCCTCGGCGCCGGTGGAGATCATGCCCTGCGCGTCCACGAACGGCGCCGCGGCCACCACCTCGGGATTGCGCGACGCCTGCCCGGCGACGCCGGGCCAGTCGGCGAGCTGCCCGCCGGGGCCGGTGATCTGCAGGTGCGCCACGACGCCGAGGATGCGCGCGCGCAGCTCCGTCTCGAAGCCGTTCATCACCGACAGCACCACGATGAGCGCGGCCACGCCGAGCGCGATGCCGAGCATCGAGATCAGCGAGATGAAGGAGATGAAACGATTGCTGCGGCTGGCGCCGGTATAGCGCAGGCCGACGAGGAGCTCGTAGGGCACGCGCGAAGTATGCCACGGGCGCGCGCTACTCGTAGCGCAGCGCCTCCGCCGGGTTCACGCGCGACGCGCGCCAGCTCGGGTACACGGTGGCGAGGAGCGAGATGACGAGCGACACGGCGGTGATCACGAGCACGTCGCCGCGCTGCACCTCCGAGGGCAGGGTCGTCACGTAGTACAGGTCCGCGGGCAGCAGCTGGAAGTGGAGCAGCCGCTCGAGGAAGGGCTCGACCACGTCGACGTTGAGCGCGAGCGCGACGCCGCCGGCGACGCCGATCGCCGTGCCGAGCACGCCGATCAGCGCGCCCTGCACCACGAAGATCCTCATGATGCCGCGCGGGCTCGCGCCGAGCGTCCTCAGGATCGCGATGTCGGGCTGCTTGTCGGTGACGACCATCACGAGCGTCGACACGACGTTGCACGCCGCGACCGTGACGACGAGCAGCAGGATCACGAACATCACGTACTTCTCGATCTGCACCGCGCGGAAGAAGCTCGCGTGCGTGCGCGTCCAGTCGGTGACCTCGACGCCGGGCCCCAGGCGGCCGGCCAGGTCGCGCGCCACCTCGGGCGCCCGGAGGAAGTCGCCGAGCTTCAGCCGCACGCCCGAGACCGCGCCGCCCAGGCCGTACAGGCGCTGCGCGTCCCCGAGATCCACGAGCGCGAGCCCCGAGTCGTACTCGAAGGTGCCGACCTCGAAGATGCCCGAGACGGTGAACTGCTTCAGCCGCGGCACCAGGCCCGCGGGCGTCATCACGCCCTTCGGGCTGATCAGCGCCACCTTGTCGCCGCGGCCGACGCCGAGCGCGCGCGCGAGCTCGATGCCGAGCACCACGCGGAAGGCGCCCGGCTCGAGCTCGTCGAGCGAGCCCGTCACCATGCGCGAGCCGATCTCGGCCACCTTCTCCTCGAGCGCGGGCTCGATGCCGCGCACGACGGTCCCGCGCACGCGCGCGCCCGCCGCGGCCAGGGCCTGCGCGTCGACGAAGGGCGCCGCGGCGCGCACGCGCGGGTCACGCGACGCCTCCTCGGCGATCTTCGGCCAGCCCGCGAGCCGGCCGTCGGATCCCTGGATCTCGACGTGCGAGACGACGCCGAGGATGCGCGCGCGCAGCTCGCGGTGGAAGCCGTTCATCACCGAGAGCACGACGATGAGCGCGGCGACGCCCAGCCCGATGCCGAGCATGGACACGAGCGGGATGAAGGAGACGAAGCGGTTGCGGCGCTTGGCGCGCAGGTAGCGCAGCCCGACGATCGTTTCGTATTGCACCGCGCCAGTGTGCCACACGCGCTTCGCCGCCGCAGGCGCGGTGTACACTCGCGCGGCATGCACGTCCAGCTGTTCGCTCCCGGGTTCTTCGATCGCGCCGCCGCGTCCGCCGCGCGCCTTCCCGCCGCCGAGACGCTGATCGCGAAGGGCCGGCGCCGGACCGCGGATTACGAGTCGCCCGAAGCCTGGCTGTGCGCGCGCTTCGGCGTCGCGCGCCAGCGCGACTGGCCGGTCGCGCCCTACGGCCTGCTCGGCGACGGCGGCGCGCCGGGCGATCACTACTGGCTGCGCGCCGACCCCGTGCAGCTCATCGTCGACCGCGACCGGCTGGTGCTCGGCGACGCCGTCCGGCTCTCGCGCGAGGAGGCCGGGTCGCTGGCCGCGGCGCTCGACGCGCACTTCGCGGGCGAGATGGCGATCCACCCGATGCGGCCGGAGCGCTGGTACGCCCGGCTCCCCGCGGCGCCCGACCTGGTCACCGTCGCGCCTTCGCGCGCGCGCGGCGCGAGCGTCGAGCCGAACCTGCCGGGCGGCGCCGACGCGCGACGCTTCCGCGCGCTCGTCAACGAGGCGCAGATGCTGCTGCACGCGCACCCGGTGAACGCGGCGCGCGAGGCGCGCGGCGAGCCGCCGGCGAACAGCCTGTGGCTGTGGGGCGGCGGCACGATCGCGCAATCGCAGCCGCCGGCGCTTCGCCAGGTGCTCGCCGACGACCCGCTCGCGCGCGGCCTCGCGCAGGCCGCGGGGATCGCCGCGGCGCCGCTCCCCGGCGACGCGGCCGCCTGGCTCGCGCGTGCGCCCGGCGAGGGCGTGGTGCTCGCCGTGCCCGGCGATCGCGCCCCGGCCGAGCTCGAGCGCGACTGGCTCGCGCCGCTGCTCGCGGCGCTGCGCGCGTCGCGCATCGGCATGGTGACGCTGCACCTGCCCGGGGAGGCTTCGGTGCTGGAGGTGGAGACGGTGCGCGCGGACCTGCGGCATTTCTGGCGCCGGCGGCGGCCCGTGGCAGAATCGGCTCCGTGACGCCGCGCATGATCACCCGGCCCGTGCCGCCGAAGCACCACGACGCGCTGGTGCGCGAGGGCCTGCACCCGGTGCTCGCGCGCCTTTGCGCGGCGCGCGGGCTCGCGCGCCGGGTGGAGCTCGACGACGCGCTCGCGGGGCTGCTGCCGCCTGCGCTGCTGCGCGACGCCGAGGCGGCCGCCGCGCTCCTCGCCGATGCGATCGCCGCGCGCAAGCGGCTGCTGATCGTCGCCGACTACGATTGCGACGGCGCCACGGCGTGCGCGGTGGGCTTTCGCGCGCTGTCCGCCTTCGGCGCGGAGGTCGGCTACCTGGTGCCGAACCGCTTCGAGTACGGCTACGGCCTGTCGCCCGAGATCGTCGCGCTCGCGGCGCAACGCAAGCCCGACCTGATCATCACGGTCGACAACGGCATCGCCGCGGTCGAGGCGGTCGACGCCGCCGCGCGCGCCGGGATCGAGGTGCTGATCACCGATCACCACCTGCCGGGCGAGCGGCTGCCCGCCGCGCGCGCGATCGTGAACCCGAACCAGCCCGGGTGCGCGTTCCCGAGCAAGTCGCTCGCCGGCGTCGGCGTCATGTTCTACGTGATGCTCGCGCTGCGCGCCGAGCTGCGCAGGCGCGGCGCCTTCGCCGCCCGCGCCGAGCCCAACCTCGCCGACCTGCTCGACCTGGTCGCGCTCGGCACCGTCGCCGACGTCGTGCCGCTCGACGCGAACAACCGCGCGCTCGTGTCGCAGGGCCTCAAGCGCATCCGCGCCGGGCGCACGCAGCCCGGAGTGCGCGCGCTGTTCGCCGTCGCCGGGCGCGATCCCGCGCGCGCGAGCGGCTTCGACCTCGGGTTCCTGGTCGCGCCGCGCCTCAACGCCGCGGGGCGGCTCTCCGACATGAGCCTCGGCATCGAGTGCCTGGTGACCAACGACAATGCTAAGGCGCTCGGGATCGCGCGCCAGCTCGACGACCTGAACCGGGCGCGCCGCGAGATCGAGGCCGAGATGCGCGGCCAGGCCGAGGCGCTGCTCGAGCGCGTCGACGTGCGCGAGAGCTTCGCGATCTGCCTGTTCGACGCCTCGTGGCACCCCGGCGTGGTCGGCATCCTCGCGGGACGCCTGAAGGACCGGCACCACCGGCCCGCGATCGCGTTCGCGCCGGGGAGCGCGGGCGAGATCCGCGGCTCGGGCCGCTCGATCCCGGGACTGCACCTGCGCGACGCGCTCGACCTGGTCGCGAAGCGCCACCCCGGGCTGCTCGCGCGCTTCGGCGGCCACGCCGCGGCGGCCGGCGTGACGCTGCGCGAGGCGGACTTCGCGCGCTTCGCCGAGGCCTTCGAGGCGGTCGCGCGCGAGCTGCTGCCGGCGGCCGAGCGCGCGCACGTGATCGAGACCGACGGCTCGCTCGAGGCGCCCTTCCTCGACCTCGCGCTCGCGCAGATGCTCGAGCGCCAGATCTGGGGCCAGGGCTTCCCGCAGCCGCTCTTCTGCGACGAGTTCGAGGTCGTGGGCCAGCGCATCGTCGGCGAGAAGCACCTGCGGCTCAAGCTCGCGCGCGGCGGGCGCACGCTCGACGCGATGCGCTTCAACGCGCTCGACCCGCTGCCCGCGCGCGTGCGCGCGGCGTACCGCGTGTGCGTGAACGAGTTCAACGGCACCCAGGCGCTCGAGCTGGTGGTCGAGCACTGGGAGCCCTGTCATTCTGAGCGAAGCGAAGAATCTGCTGTTAACGCTGTAAAAAAAGCAGATCCTTCGCTGCGCTCAGGATGACTGCGTGGGGAGACCGCGATGGACCGCAAGCGCGTCAATTCCAGCAAGATCCGCTCGGCCGGCTACGATCCCAAGTCGCAGACGCTCGAGCTCGAGTTCAGCGACGGCAAGGTCGTGCAGTACCGCGGCGTGTCGCCCGAGGTCTACCGGCAATTCACCGCCGCGCCCTCGCCGGTCAGCTTCTTCGAGGACAAGATCGACGAGAGCTTTCCTTCGACGCGGCTTCGATAGCTATAATGTCGGCTTTTGCCGCGCCGACATGGAAGCCGAACGCATCAACCAGATCGCCTCGACGCTCGCCGACCTCGATTCCAGGTCGAACGAGCTGCGGAGGTATCTTTGACTTCGAAGGCAAGCAGAAGCGCCTCGAAGCCGTAGAGCAGCTCCTCGCCGATCCCGCGGTCTGGGGCGATCAGAAGCGGGCCCAGGAGCTGGGGAAAGAGAAGAAGACCCTCGACGGGACGGTCACGATCCTGTCCTCGATCACCTCGGGCCTGCGCGACGCGCGCGAGCTGTTCGAGATGGCGCGCGAGGAGAAGGACGACGCCACGCTCGGCGGCGTCGCGGCCGACGTGACCAAGCTCGAGCGCGACGTCGCCGACCTCGAGTTCCGGCGCATGTTCTCCGATCCGCTCGACCCGAACAACTGCTTCATGGACATCCAGGCGGGCTCGGGCGGCACCGAGGCGCAGGACTGGGCGGCGATGCTCGAGCGCATGTACGCCAAGTACTGCGACCACAAGGGCTTCGGCATGGACATCCTCGAGGAGTCGCCCGGCGAGGTCGCCGGGATCAAGAGCGCGACGCTGAAGATCAGCGGCTCCTACGCCTACGGCCACCTGCGCACCGAGACCGGCGTGCACCGGCTCGTGCGCAAGTCGCCGTTCGACTCGAACGCGCGGCGCCACACCTCGTTCGCGAGCGTGTTCGTCTATCCCGAGGTCGACGAGAACATCGAGGTCGAGATCAACCCGGCGGAGCTGCGCGTCGACACCTACCGCGCCTCGGGCGCGGGCGGCCAGCACGTGAACAAGACCGACTCGGCGGTGCGCATCACGCACCTGCCGACGAACATCGTCGTGCAGTGCCAGAATGACCGCTCGCAGCACCGCAACCGCGCCGAGGCGATGGCGCTGCTCAAGTCGAAGCTCTACGAGCTCGAGCTCCGCAAGCGCCAGGCGCAGAAGGAGAAGCTGGAAGAAGCCAAGACCGACATCGGCTGGGGCCACCAGATCCGCTCGTACGTCCTCGACCAGTCGCGCATCAAGGACCTGAGAACCGGCGTCGAGAAGGGCAACACGCAGGCGGTGCTCGACGGCGGGCTGGACGATTTCATCGCGGCCAGCCTGAAGCAGGGCGTCTAAACCTTGTCATTCTGAGCGAAGCGAAGAATCTAATTCTTGTCATTCTGAGCGAAGCGAAGAATCTGCTTTTCGAATATGGAACGCGGTCGCTATTTCGTCTACATCCTCGCGAGCAAGTCGCGCAAGCTCTACGTCGGGGTGACCAACGACCTGGAACGGCGCCTGTTCGAGCACAAGCACAAGCTGGCCGACGGCTTCACCAAGCAATACCATGTCGATCGCCTCGTACACTTCGAAGAAACTACCGACGTGATGTCTGCGATCGAGCGGGAGAAGCAGATCAAGGGGTGGCTCCGGGAAAAGAAGGTCGCTCTGATCGAGTCGGAGAACCCGACTTGGGAAGATTTGAGCGAAGCGTGGTACAAGACAACTTCAAAAGCGGATTCTTCGCTTCGCTCAGAATGACGGCAAAAGCAAAAGCAGATTCTTCGTCGCTTCGCTCCTCAGAATGACGACAGAAGACGAGAACCAGATCATCGCCGAGCGGCGCGCGAAGCTGGCCGAGCTCCGTAAGTCAGGCGTCGCCTTTCCGAACGACTTCCACCGCAGTCACCTCGCGGCCGACCTGCACTCGGCCTGGGGCGGGAAGACGAACGAGGAGCTCGAGCCGCAGGCCATCCCCGTGAACATCGCAGGCCGCCTGATGCTCAAGCGCGTCATGGGCAAGGCGAGCTTCGCGACGCTGCAGGACGCGAGCGGCCGCATCCAGCTCTACATCACGCGCGACGCCATCGGAGAGGATCGATACGAGCGGTTCAAACGCTGCGACCTGGGCGACATCGTCGGCGCCAGCGGCATGTTGTTCAAGACGAAGACCGGAGAGCTGTCGGTCAAAGTCATTCTGCTGCGCCCGCTGGTGAAATCGCTGCGCCCGCTTCCCGAGAAGTTCCACGGGCTCACCGACCAGGAGCAGAAGTATCGCCAGCGCTACGTCGATCTCATCACGAGCCAGGAAAGCCGCGCGATCTTCGAGGCGCGCACGCGAATCATCCACGAGATCCGCACGTACATGGTCGAGCGCGGCTATCTCGAAGTCGAGACGCCGATGATGCACCCGATCCCGGGCGGCGCCTCGGCGCGCCCGTTCGTGACGCACCACAACGCGCTCGACCACGACTTCTACCTCCGCGTCGCGCCCGAGCTCTATCTGAAGCGGTTGATCGTGGG
>DATDMW010000047.1:0-7268 GCA_036518595.1 Burkholderiales bacterium | reverse complement strand
GCAGCACCTCCTCGGTCGGCAGGCTCGCGCCCGCGCGGCCGAGCGCGATGCGCGCGGGCGTGAGCGCGCGCAGCGCGGTCCACGGATCGGGCACGACGGGACGGTCGCGGCTCACGGCGCGAGCTCGGAGGTCGCGGCGAGAAGCTTCTGCGAGCGCGCGCCCGGGAGCAGCCGCCCGTCGCGGCCGACGACCTGCATCTTCTCGAGCCACTGCTCGAACTCGGGCGCGCGCTTCAGGCCGAGCGTCTCGCGCAAATAGAGCGCATCGTGGAACGACGTGCTCTGGTAGTTGAGCATCACGTCGTCGGCGCCCGGCACGCCCATGACGTAGGCGACGCCCGCCGCGCCGAGCAGCGTGAGCAGCGTGTCCATGTCGTCCTGGTCGGCCTCGGCGTGGTTCGTGTAGCAGACGTCGCAGCCGAGCGGAACGCCGAGGAGCTTGCCGCAGAAGTGGTCCTCGAGCCCGGCGCGGACGATCTGCTTGCCGTCGTAGAGATACTCCGGGCCGATGAAGCCGACGACCGTGTTGACGAGCAGCGGCGCGAACGCGCGTGCCACGCCGTAGGCGCGCGCTTCCAGCGTCTGCTGGTCGCAGCCGCGGTGCGCGCCCGAGGAGAGCGCGCTGCCCTGCCCGGTCTCGAAATACATCACGTTGTCGCCGACCGTGCCCCGCTGCAACGAGCGCGCCGCGTCGCGCGCCTCGCCGAGCAGCGCGAGGTCGATGCCGAACGCGCGGTTCGCGCCCTCGGTGCCCGCGATCGACTGGAACACGAGGTCGACCGGCGCGCCCTGGTCGATCGCGGCGATCTGGTTCGTCACGTGGGTGAGCACGCACGACTGCGTCGGGATCTCGAAGCGGCGGATCAGCTCGTCGAGCATCGTCCACAGCTTCACGAACGCCGGCATGCTGTCGCCCGCGGGATTGATGCCGATCACCGCGTCGCCGCAGCCGTAGAGCAGTCCGTCGAGCAGCGACGCGGCGATGCCCTTCGGATCGTCGGTCGGATGGTTCGGCTGCAGCCGCACCGACAACCGCCCGGGGAGCCCGATGGTGTCGCGAAAGCGCGTCACCACGCGGCACTTGCGCGCCGCGAGGATCAGGTCCTGGTTGCGCATCAGCTTCGACACCGCCGCCGCCATCTCCGGCGTGATCCCGGGCGCGGCGCGCGCGAGCGTCTCGGGCGTGGTCGTGTCGGCGAGCAGCCAGTCGCGGAAGGCGCCGACCGTGAGGTGCGAGATCGCCGCGAAGGCCGCCGCGTCGTGAGCGTCGACGATCAGGCGCGTCACCTCGTCGTCCTCGTAGGGAACGATCACCTCGTCGAGGAAGCGCTTCAAGGGCACGTCGGCCAGCGCGAGCCGCGCCGCCATGCGCTCGCGCGCCGACGCCGCCGCGATCCCGGCGAGCACGTCGCCCGAGCGCAGCGGCGTCGCCTTGGCGAGCAGCTCGCGCAGGTCCGCGAAGCGGAAAGTCTCGCCGCCGATGGCGTGGGCGTAGCCCATGGGACCAGTTTAGACGGGTCCCGGGACCGGCGGCTACGCGCTCTTCTTGCGGTTCACCTTGTCGAGCGCCGCCTTGAGCCCGGTCGCGAGCTTCTGCGCGTCGTCGTTCGCCCAGAAGTGCATGAAGTAGAGGCGCGGCTGGTCGTTCAGCATGTGGCTGTGCAGCGCGGTGACCTCGATGCCGTTCTCGCGCAGCGTCTTCAGCACCGGGTTGACTTCCTTCGCGACGAGCACGAAGTCGCCGGTGATCGCGGCCTTGCCCTCGCCCGTCGGCTGGAAGTTGATCGCGATGCCCATGCCCGCCGCGGCCGGGACGGTCATCCCGGCATCCTTGATCGTCTCGGCGCGCGGAATGCTGAAAGCGAGCACGCCGCCGTTGTTGTTCCCCTTGGCGCCGAGCGTCTTCTCGATCGCGGCGGTGTCGAGCTCGACGGGCGGCGGCGATCCCGCGGACGCGGGCGCCTCGAGCGGCGTCTTGCTCTCTTCGAGCGCGCCGCGGATCGTCGCGGCGAGCTTGGCGGGATCGCCGCGGCCCTCGTAGTGCATGTACATCACGAAGGGCTCGGAGCGCAGCAGGTGGTTGTGGATCGCGGTGATCCGGATGCCGCCCTCGATCAGCTTCTTCATCACCGGGTTCACCTCGTCCTGCAGGAGCACCAGGTCGCCCATCACCATGCCGCTCTTGCCCATGCTCTGGAACGCCATATACGACCCGAGCGCGAGCGGCGGCTTGATCTGCACGCCGTCGAGCGTGACCTTGAGGTCGCTGCGCGCGATGCCGACGCGGTAGACGCCGCCGGGCATCTCGCTGCCCTTGCGGCCGATGGCCTTGTCGACGGCCGACCAGTCGTAGCCGGCGGCCGAGACGTGCGCCGAGAGCGACAGCGCCGCGCACGCGATTCCGAAAAGAAGCCTTTCTTTGCTGCTTGGTATCAGCATGACGATCTCCTGGGTTCGTTAGCGTTCCAGGGCGCCGTAGCCGAAGTCGTCGAAGGCGGTCACGCTGTCCGCCTTGGTCCAGACGCCGACGGCGCCGGGTCCCGCGATGTGGTCGTCCGTAAGCTCGATGTAAGACTTGCCGTCGAACACGACCTTGATGCGGGTGCCCGCGAATTCGACCCGCAATACGTGCCAGGCGTTCGCTGCGACCGGCGCGTCGACATACTTGATGGTGATCCGGCGTCCGCCGGTCGTGTGGTAGAGCGACACGTTGTTCTCGAGCGCGTTGGCGCGCGCGACGTAATAGTTGTCGCCGTCCTTCCAGCGCCACACCACGCCGCCCGCCTGGTCCTCGCGCCCGCGCTCGGGCTTGAGCTTCACCTCGACGAAGCCGTCGGCGATCGAGACCGCGCGCTTCACGCACCACGGGAAGGTGCCGCTGCCGCTCTGGCGCAGGACGTTGGGCGTGCTGGGGGCGCTCGCATCGGCGTCCACCTTCCACGACGGATTGCCGCGCCCGGTGACACCCGAGATCCATCCGGAGGGAAGAGCGCCGGTCGGGTCCCGATCGAAGCTTGCGGTCTCCGCGGACGCGGCGGCCGAGGACAGCACGGTGAGAGCGATCACGAGGGCTCCTTTCATCGGTACGCCTGCGGATTCCAGGTATGGATCTCCTCCTGCCCTTCCTTGCACCACGCGTAGAGCGCGTCATAGAGGATCATGCCGTGCCCGAGCATCTCGTGATCGTTCGCGAAGTTGCGCGACAGGCCGAGCGACACCGCGGCGAGTCCGGCGGCCTGCGGCGCGAGATCCAGGCGCGCGGTGTCGGCGCCGCGCACGATCACGGCGAGCTTGCGCAGCGCCGGATCGGCGAGGCGATAGTGCCGGATGAACGCGTCGAAGCTGCAGAGCTCGCCCTCGTGGGAGAAATGCACGTCGGGGACGTCGTAGGGAATCGCCTCGCGCCGCTTCGCCTCGTCGAGCACTTCCTTGGGCGGCACATAAAGGAACTCCGCGTCGCGGTCGACGAAGCGCGCGATCAGCCAGGGACACGCGATGCGGTCGATCTTCGGCCGCTCGCGCGTCACCCAGCGCGTCGCGGCGTCCGCGGGCTTGCGGTCCACCTCGCCGTTCTTCGCGCTCCACGCGTCCATGCCGCCCTCGAGGTAGCGCGACTCGATGCCGCGGTCGGCGAGCGATCGCGCGACCCCCTGGCTGACCTCGTGTCCCCGCGCGCAATACACCACCACCGTGCCCGCAGCCGGAAGGCTCTTCGCCCACGATGCCACGCCGTCGGGATCGCGGCGAAGCGCGCCGGCGATCGTGTCGGTCGCCGAGCGGAACGCCGGGCTTTTGCGCACGTCGATGAGCAGCGGCGGCTCGCGCGAGCCGAGCGCCGAGCGCAGATCGGAAAAGGAGATCGATGCATTCATGGATGCCTCCATGGGTTAGCGCACGCGATAGGCGAGCAGCCTGGCCGGCGCGCCGCCCGAGGCCGGCGCGGCGACGTAGAGCGTCGCCTCGTCGGCGACGAAGATCCCGGTACGCGCGCGCGGCGCCGTGCGCACGCTGCCCTCGAGCGTGTAACGGTCGAGGCCGTCCTGCCTGAGCACGTCGACCCGGCCGCCGCCGCAGATCGCGTAGACGCGCTTGCGCGCGGCGTCGAAATAGAGGTCGTCGGTATCGTCGCCGATCGGGATGCGCGCGACCGGCTTGCCCGAGTCGATGTCGTAGACGAGCAGCACCGCGGGGCGGCGCGCGCCGACGAAGAGGCGTCGGCCCGCTTCGTCTAGCGCCATCGGGAAATTGGCCTGCGCGGGCACGCTCCAGCGCGCGGTCACGGCGCCTTTGCCGCGGTCGACCACGACGACCTCGTTCGCGGTCGGCACGTTGACGAAGATCCGGGATCGGCGCGTCTCGAGCTGGAACGACTCGGGATGCCCGGGCAGCTTGATGTCCGCGAGGGTCTCGCCCGTCGACGGATCGAGCGCGCGCAGCGCGCCTTGGCCGTAGCCGACCCAGACGCGGTTCGCCGCGGCGTCGTAGCGCACGTTGTCCGCATCGTCCATGTCGGCGATGCTCCTGACGCGCGCGAGCGAAGCCCCGTCGAGAATGTCGACGCGGTCGGCGCCGCCGTTCGCGACGAAGATCCGGTCGGCGCCGGGGACGTAGAGAATTCCCTGCGGCTCGCCGAACCCGGAGAGGCTGCGCTCGCGGCGGCCCGCGCGCACGTCCACGACCTCGACGCTGTCGTTCCCGAGCGCGGCGACGAGCACGCGGTGCCGCTTCGCGTCGACGCCGAAATGATCGATGCGTCCTTTCACCGACGGCAGCTCGATCGTCCCGGCCGGCTCGAGCAGGTCGGCGGCCGACGCGGTCACGGCGAACGAAGCGAGGACGAACAGGATCATGTCGTATTTGCGCATGTCACGGCTCCTTTCTCAGACCGAATGCCCAGGTGAGCCCGATGCGCAGCTCGCGCACCGTCTCGCCTCCCGAATGCGCCCGGCGCACGCCGATGTCGAACGAGAGATCCTCGCGCACGCGCCAGATCGCACCGACGAGCGCGGACGTCGTGCGCGGCGTGCCCGAGGCCTGCTCGCCGAAGGCCTCGGCGACGGGACGCACGGCCCACGCGTGCGGGCCCTCGAGGATGACGCCGAGGAACGCGCCGGGCTCGTGCGCGCGCGTCCATTCGAGCGCGCCGTTGAGGTGCACGGTCGCGGCCTCGGAGCGCTGCGAGACGATGCCGGCGATCGACGCGCCGGTCCCCTTCTCGCCGTGCACGTCGGGAAGGAGCAGGCCGAGCTCGGTGGCGACGCTCGGACCCGCCGCGTCCTGGAGCGTACCCTCGCGCAGCACCTGCTTGAGCGAGAGCGCGTTGTCCCGGATCGAGCTGCGCTGCTCGTCCGGGTCGCCGTCCTGGAGGACTTCGCGCCGGCCTTCGAGCACCAGCTCCCGATCGCGCGTGAGGCCGTAGTTCGCGACGATCGCGGGCTGCACGCGTGCCCGGCTCGAGCCCTCGCGCAGGCGCCCGACGGGGCCGAGCTCGAGCTCCAGGTCGCCGGCCTTGGCGACGTCGGCGTCGGTCGAGTCGAACGGGCGGTACGCGAGCGCGGCCGCGGGCGCGCAAAGGCAGGCGACGCACAGCGCCCGGGAAAACGCGGAAAACATGGCTCCGGCATCCAACACGAACCCTCGCTATGGCAGCGACAGGCAGAACTTGGACGGGATGCCGTCTTGGGAAGGCCGGGAGTCTGCACGCCCCGACCCGACGATTCTAGGCCGTGCGGTGGGCGACTTCAACTCGAGGATCCGCAAGCCTGGAACCGCGCCGCGCGCGCGCCTGTCACATTTGCGCAAGCGCTCCGCTTGCTCACCCGCGGATGATTCCCATGGACGATCGCAGGCGTTCACGCCGTTCGATTCTGAAATTTGCAGGCCTGCTGGCCGGCGCATCCCTCGCCCCGGGCGTGACGCGCGACGCGCTCGCGCAGCAGAAGGCCTCGAAGCAGGCGATGAAGTACCAGGACAAGCCCAACGGCGACCAGAAGTGCGGCAACTGCCTGCAGTTCGAGGCGCCGAAAAGCTGCAAGGTCGTCCAGGGCGACGTCAGCCCGAACGGCTACTGCATCGCCTGGGCTAAGAAGCCCTGAGCGGATAGACGATCAGGCCGGCGATCGCCGCGAGCGCGACGATCACCGGCTCGGGGATCTTCTTCGCCTTCCAGACGAGGAGGACCGTGACGAGCGCGATGACGAGCGTCGGCGCGTCGATCACCGAGCGCTTCCCCAGCACGACCACCGCGCCCGTGATCGTCCCGATCGCGGCCGCCGTGCAGCCGTCGACGAACGCGACGATCGCGGGCTTCTTGCCGTGCTTGTGGAAGTACGGCGCCGGGATGATCGTGAACAGGTAGCACGGCAGGAAGGTCGCGAGCGCGGCCACCGCCGCGCCGGGAAATCCGGCGACGAGGTAGCCGATGAAGCCGACCGTGATCACGACCGGCCCCGGCGTGATCATCGCCACTGCGACCGCGTCGACGAACTGGCGCTCGCTCAGCCAGTGGTGCTCGTTCACCACGCCGCCGTAGAGGAAGGGAACGATCGCGAGCCCGCTGCCGAACACGAACGCGCCCGCCTCGGCGAAGAAGATCGCGATCTGCGTGAGCACCGGCCAGTCGAGCCCCGATCCGGCGAGCGAAGCCGTCGGCAGCTGCGCCGCGAGCGCCGCGCTCATCCCGCCGCCGCGGAGCCAGCCGGCGGGCGGCGCACGCACGAGCCAGACCACGACGCCGCCGATCAGAAAGACCCAGACGATCTCCGACTCGGTCGCGATCGTGACGCCCGCGGCGACGAGGTAGATCGCCCACAGCAGCTTGTCCCGTCCGATGCTCTTCGCCGTCAGCTTGTACGCGCTCATCGCGATGATGCCGATCACGCACGCGCCGACGCCGTAAAACACGGCCTGCATCCACACGAGCCCGCCGTACGCGACGTACGCCGCACCGATCGCGACCACCATGAGGAACGACGGCAGCACGAACGCGATGCCCACGAGCGTCGCGCCGCGGACGCGGTAGTGCACGTAGCCGAGGTAGATCGCGAGCTGCGCCGCGAGCGGCCCGGGCGCGAGCTGCGCCAGCGCGAGCCCCTCCTTGTAGTCGGACTCGGCGATCCAGCCGCGGCGCTCGACCAGGTCGCGATGCATGTAGCCGACCAGCGCGATCGGGCCGCCGAAGCCGAGCGTGCCGAGCTTGAGCGCGTACGCGACGAGCTGCCAGAGCGAGTATCGGGGATCGGTGTTCGATGCGTCCAAGCGGCCCCTCC
>DATDMW010000046.1:0-2676 GCA_036518595.1 Burkholderiales bacterium | reverse complement strand
CCGTGCAGATGAACGAGCTGGTCGCGAGCATCGTCCACGAGCAGCGCACCTGCGCGCGCGGCCGCAACATCGATTTCGCGGTCGGCGAGCTGGGCGTCGTCGACGCCGATGCGAGCCTGCTCTGGCACGTCCTGACCAATCTCGTGGGCAACGCCGTCAAGTACACCCGCAATCGCGATCACGCGGTGGTCGAGATCGGACGCACGAGCACGCCGGAGGGCCCGGTCTATTTCGTGAAGGACAACGGCGCCGGCTTCGATCCGCGTTACGCGAGCAAGCTGTTCGGCGTTTTCCAGCGCCTGCACGCCGCGAACGAGTTCGAGGGCACGGGAATCGGTCTCTCGATCGTGCGCCGGATCATCGAGCGCCACGGCGGCCGCACCTGGGCGGAGGGCAGGCCCGGCGAAGGCGCAAGCTTCTACTTCACCTTGGCGCAGCGAGCGAGCAGCGGGGCGGCCCGACCGAGTCATGCCGAAGCCGCCGAGACGGCTTCGCCCTAGCGGCGCGCAGTGATCTTGAGCTCGCCCGCCGGGCCGCGCTCGACCGAAATCGAGCCGCCCGAGCTCAGGACCGCCATCACTTTCTCGTGCTCCGCGGCGACGGCCCGCAGGCTGCCGACACGCGACAGGTAGACCTCGGGGTGCACGATCGAGAGCGGGCCCGGCGCGGCGAGCCCGGCGAACGGACCGCCGGCGCCGGCGAGATGCGCCTTCGCGAATACGAGCACGTTCTGGCGCAGCCACCAGAGCACGGACTGATTGTTCCAGATCGCGCTCCGCAGGAAATCGAACGGCAGGAAACCGAGATGACCGAAGCGCTCCGCCCAATATTCCGGGAACTGCTCGTTGACGTGGTGATGACCGCCCTGGAACGGAATCGCGGCCGAGAACAGCACGACATCCGCGTGTGCGGCGAGGGACTCGACGAAGCGCGCGGCGGCGTCTGCGCTCAGATGCTCGGCCACTTCGAGGCAGATCGCGAGGTCGAAGCGCCTGCCGAGATCGAAGCCCTTCTCGAGATCGCGCGCGACGATCCGCTCGGCGGGAATCTTCGCGAGCTTCCGGTCGAGCCACTCGCCTTCGATGCCGAAGACGTCCGGGACGCCAAGATCGCGCGCGGTCGCGAGCCACGTCCCGATACCGCATCCGACGTCGAGCACGGACGCCGGCCGGAAACGGGAGAACAGGTCGGAAAGGATCGTGCGCGCGGAGTATTGGTTCGCGTGCTCCTGCTCCAGGAGCTGATGATGGTGCAGATCGTCGTAGATCGACGAGCGCCCGTCGGCCGAGGCAGGCGGAGCCGGGGTGGGTTCCGCGCCGGACTGACGACGCCGGAACAGTTGGCCGATGAGAGACATCTTGCGGACGACCCGCCTCAGGCCTTCAAATATTTGTCGAACCAGTCGAGCGTTTCGTCCCACGCGGCCTTCGCGGCGACCGGGTTGTAGCGCTCGCCCGTGTCGTTGTGGAAGGCGTGGTCCGACTCCTTGTAGACGATCTTCCGGAACGTCTTCCCGTTCGCCCTCATCGCCGCCTCGATCGCGGGTATGTTGGCGTTGATGCGCTGATCGCGCTCGCCGTAGAGCGCGAGCACCGCGGCGTTGATCTTCGGCACATCGGGCGCCTGGACCGGCACGCCGTAGAAGGGGACCGCGGCGCGCAGCTCGGGCACGCCCGCGGCGACGCGCCAGGTGATGCCGCCGCCGAAGCAGAAGCCCGTCATGCCGGCGCGGTCGGCTCTCGCGAACGGCTGTGATTTCGCGTAGCCCAGCCCGCTCGCGAAGTCCTGGACGTGGCGCTCCGGCGGCGCCTTGGTGAGAAGCCCCGGAATGGTCTCGTAGTCGTGCATCGCCGTCCCGCCTTCGCGCGACAGCAGGTCGACCGCCATGCCGACGTAGCCGGCCTTCGCGACGCGACGCGTGACGTCCTCGATGTGCGGCGTGAGGCCGCGGTTCTCGTGGCACACGAGCACCACGGGATAGCGGCCCTGCTTCGCCGGATGCGCAATGTAGCCGCGCAGCTGGCCGCCGTCCGCGCCCTGGAACGGCACGTAGCGCGCCAGTACCGATGCGTCGTTCGCCGGGACGCTGTACGCCGATCTCGCCGGCGAGTAGCCCGATTTCAGCGCCGGCTGCTGCCCGCGCGCGTCGAGCACCTGCGCGGCGACCGTGGCGCCGGTGATGCCGGCGATCATCCGGAGCGCGCTGCGGCGCGAAAGCCGGCCTTCCTCGAAGTCCTCGATCGCTTCTTCGACCAGGTAGCGCCGCAGGTCGTCGTCCGAGCTACTCATCGCTCTCTCCTTTGTCCGCCCCCTCGAGGTCGCGCACCTCGGTGTTCATCTTCACGTCCTTGCGCCGGCGCCTGGCGATCAGCTCGCCGGTCTTGAAGTAGTCGCCCTTCACGGCGCGGTCGGCGGCCTGCTGCAGCTCCTCGCTCCACTCGCCGAGCGAGTAGCCGTACCAGGGCGACTCGGGCTTGAGCTTCGGGAGCTTCAGCTCTTCCCAGATCCTGCGCGCGCGCTCCATGTACTCGCGCTTCGGAAGCGAGATCGGCGGGAAATTCTCCTTCAGCGTCGCATCGATCAGGACCGACGCGTCCTCGCCGTGATTGCGCTTGCTGCGCGGGCCGTGGCCCTGGTCGCGGTGGTGCAGCAGCTGCAGGTCGAGCGCAGGATTCG
>DATDMW010000045.1:0-9620 GCA_036518595.1 Burkholderiales bacterium | reverse complement strand
CTTCCGCCCGGACGACGGCGCGCGCCATCCCGTGGTGCTCAGCTACGGTCCTTACGCCAAGGGCCTCGCGTTCCAGGAGGGCTATCCATCGGCGTGGCAGCGCATGGTCGCCGAGCACCCCGACGTCGCCTACGGCTCGTCGAACAAGTACCAGAGATGGGAAGTGGTCGACCCGGAAAAATGGGTGCCCGACGGCTACGCCTGCGTGCGCGTCGACTCGCGCGGCGCGGGCCGCTCGCCCGGCCGCATCGATCACTTCTCGCCGCGCGAGACGAAGGACTTCTACGACTGCATCGAGTGGGCCGGCGTGCAGCCCTGGTCGAACGGCAAGGTCGGGCTGAACGGCATCTCGTACTACGGCATCAACCAGTGGCACGTCGCGTCGCTGCAGCCGCCGCATCTCGCCGCGATGTGCATCTGGGAAGGCGCGGCCGACTGGTACCGGGACATGACCCATCACGGCGGGATCCTTTCCACGTTCTGGGCCAACTGGTACGACATGAAGGTGAAGACCGTGCAGTACGGCCTCGGCGAGCGCGGGCCGCGCTCGCGCGTCACGGGTGAGCTCGTTTGCGGCGACGAGACGCTTTCCGATTCGCAGCTCTACGAGAACCGCGCGAACTTCGGCGAGGAGATCCTCGCGCACCCGCTCGACGACGACTATCACCAGGCGCGCTCGCCGGTGTGGGAGAAGGTGACGGCGCCCTTCCTCTCGGCGGCGAACTGGGGTGGTCAGGGATTGCATCCCCGCGGCAATTTCGAAGGCTTCGTCCGCGCCGCTTCGAAGCAGAAGTGGCTCGAGGCCCACGGCATCGAGCACTGGACGCACTTCTACACCGACTACGGCGTGTCGCTGCAGAAGCGCTTCTTCGCGCGCTTCCTCAAGGGCGACGAGCGCGCCTGGCCCGATGCGCCGCGCGTGAGGCTGCAGGTCCGGCACGTCGATCGCTTCGTCGAGCGCGACGAGGCCGAGTGGCCGATCGCGCGCACCGCGTGGACGAAGCTGTATCTCTCGCCCGCCGAGAGCTCGCTCACCGCCGAGGCGCCGAAGGCGCCGGCGAGCGTCTCGTACGCCGCGCTCGGCGAAGGCCTGACCTTCCTCTCGGCGCCGCTCGAGCGCGAGACCGAGATCACCGGTCCGATCGCGGCGCGTCTCTTCCTCTCCTCGTCGACCGCCGACGCCGACGCGTTCCTCGTGTTCCGCGTGTTCACCGCCGATCTGCGCGAGGTCGTGTTCCAGGGCGCGATCGACCCGCACACGCCGATCGCGCAGGGCTGGCTGCGCGCCTCGCACCGCAAGCTGGACCCGAAGCTGTCGACCCCTTACCGGCCTTACCACACGCACGACGAGATCCAGCCGCTGGCTCCCGGCAAGCCGGTGCAGCTCGACATCGAGATCTGGCCGACGTCGATCGTCGTGCCGGCGGGGCACCGGCTCGCGCTCAGCGTGCGCGGGCGCGACTATGAATGGCAGAAGTCGACGGGCGCGAGGCTCTCGAACTTCAAGAACGAGCTGCGCGGCTGCGGCCCGTTCCTGCACGACGATCCGCGCGACCGTCCGGCGAAGATCTTCGGCGGGACCAACACCCTGCACTTCGGGCCCGGGCAGGAGGCGTACCTGCTCCTGCCGGTCGTGCCGCCGAAGCGCTGATTCCACCTGGAGGAGGCCTCATGGCGATGAAGCTCTACGGTTTCTGGCGCTCGCTCGCGACCTACCGCGTGCGCGCCGCGCTCGCGCTGAAGGGCGTGCGCTTCGAAGAGACCTCGATCAACCTGATGCAGGGCAAGCAGCACACCGACGAGTACAAGGCGGTGAACCCGCAGAGCGTGCTGCCGGCGCTGGTCGTCGACGGCGGGACGCCGCTGTTCGAGTCGATGGCGATCCTCGAGTACATCGAGGAGACGCACCCCAAGCCCGCGCTGCTGCCGAAGGACCCGGCCGGGCGCGCCCGCGTGCGCGGCCTCGCGCAGATCGTGGTCGCCGACGGCCACCCGCTGGTCGTGCCGCGCATCCGCAACTACCTCGAGAAGGAGATGCGCCAGGACGAGCCCGCGCGCAACCGTTGGCTCGCGCACTGGACCTCCGAGGCGCTGCGCGCGTTCGAGGCGCACCTCGCAAGAGAGCGCGAGACCGGCCGCTACTGCCACGGCGACTCGCCGACGTTCGCCGACATCTGCCTCGCGTCGCAGATGTTCGGCGCGAAGTTCTTCAACGTCGACACGGGCGCGTTCCCGACCGCCTCGCGCATCTTCGCCGAGTGCATGAAGCTCGAGGCCTTCGACCGCTCGCAGCCGCTCAAGCAGCCCGACGCGCCCGCGAACCCGGCCCATTGAAGACGACGCTCGTCTCGATCCCGACCGACTCGATCCCGCTCGACGGGGCGTGGTACGAGCCCGACGGGGCCGGCTCGCGGGCGAATGCGGCCGGCGCCGTCCTGCTCTTCCACGGCAACACGATGAACTTCTATACGGGCGCGCCGCGCTTCCTGCCGCCGCGCCTGGCGCAGCTCGGCTTCGCCTGCCTCGCGTTCAACCGCAGGGGTCACGACATCCTCGCGGTCCGCGACAGCCGAACGGCGGAAGGGGCGGCGTTCCAGACGACGCGCGAGGCGATCGCCGACAACGCCATCGCGGCGCGCTGGCTCGAGGCTCGGGGCTTTCCCGACCCGATCGTGATCGGCCATTCCAACGGCGGCATGCTGGCCGTGCGCCACGTCGCGGACCACCCGCGCACGCGCGCGCTGGTGCTGCTCTCGGCGCATTGCGGCGGCAGGAACATGGTCCCCCTCGCCTCCGCCGCCGGGCTGCTGGCCCGCGATCGCCTCGGGGAAATCACCGAGCAGGCCCGGAAAATGGCGGGCGAAGGCCGGGGGCGGGAGCTGCTGCTCCTGCCCGGGTGGTGGTACGCGATCACGGCCGAGAGCTTCCTCGACCTGCTGACCGAGGTGCCCGACGTGCTCGAGCTCGCGCCCTCGGTCCGCTGCCCGACGCTCTATCTGCGCGGGGACCGCGAGCCGCGCGATCTCTATCCCGCGGAGGCGTTCGCGCGCGCGAGCGGGGGGCCGTGCTCGGTCGAGATCGTCCGCGACTGCGATCACTTCTACAAGGGGCGCGAAGCGGCCGTCGCCGATATCGTGTGCGGCTGGCTCGGGCGCACCCTCGCGCTGTCGCGCGCCGACGCCGAAGCGCCGTGATCGGGGCCGCTTCCATGATTCCCGGCGCTTCCGATAAACTCGTGGGCTCCCGCCCCACCCGCAAGGGAATCGCTCCATGACCCGGGTAGAGATCGTCGATCGTTCCAGCCTGATGCAGGGCCTGTACCGGGAGCTCGACCTCGACCCGAAGGCGACCGCGGTGGTCACGGTCGACATGCATCGCGGCCACCTCGACATGGACGTCGCCACCATGCCCGCGAAGCCCGAGGACGCGAAGCGCGTGATCCAAAACGCAAAAGCCGCGCTCGACGCAGCGCGCTCGCGCGGCGTCCCCGTGATCCACGTCATCCTGGTCTACCGGCGCATTCCCGGCATCGGCAGCGAAGGCATGACGTCGCCCTTCTGGCGCGCGCTGCACGCCGCTCAAGGCGAGAACGACCGCCTGGTGCCGGGCCGCAAGAGCACGGTACGCGAGCACAACATCGAGGGCTCGCCCGGCACGCAGATCATCCCGGAGCTGTACCGCACCGGCGACTACGTGATCGACAACAAGAAGCGGCTCGACTGCTTCTACGGCACCGACCTGCGGCAGCTGCTCGAGACGCTGGGCGTGAAGAACGTGGTGCTGATGGGCATCAACACGAATACCTGCGTGCTGAACACCTCGTTCACCGCGTTCAATTACGATTACCGGGTGGTGGTGCTGTCCGACTGCGTGGCGAGCATGTACGGCGACGACCTGCACGTGCTGGGGCTGCAGAACGTCGCGCGCTGCCTCGGCTGGGTCATCACCAACGAGCAGTTCTTCGAGAAAGTCGGCGCGGCGTCCGAGGCGCACGCGCTGGCGAAATGATCGGCACCACCATCTCATAAAGGAGGGACCATGGCATTCAGTCGCAGGCGGTTCATTCAGGCGACGGGCGCGGCGGCGGGCGCGTCGGCGCTCGGCTTCCCGGCCATCGTGCGCGCGCAAGGCAGCGGCGGGCCGATCCGGCTGGGCCTCATGACGGTGAAGACCGGTCCCCTCGCCTCCGGCGGCATCGACATGGAGCGCGCGCTCGTGCACTACCTCAAGGAGCGCAACAACACGCTGGTCGGCCGCAAGGTGGATCTCTTCGTCGGCGACTCGGGCGGCGTGCCGGCGCAGGCGCGCACCAAGATCCAGGAGCTGGTCGAGCGCGACAAGATCCAGCTGATGATCGGGCCGCTCGCCACGGCCGAGGCGCTCGCCGCCGACGACTACATCCGCCAGCAGCACCTGCTCACGCTGTCGGTCGCGGCCGCCGACGACATGACGCAGCGCAAGCCCAACCCCTGGTTCACGCGCGGCACCTCGACCGCCTCGCAGTGCGCGCATCCCATGGCCGACTACTGCTACAAGACGCTCGGCTACCGCCGCATGGTGCTGATCGCCGACGACATCGCCTACGGCCACGAGATGTGCGCCGGCTTCCAGCGCGTGTTCGAGGAGCTGGGCGGCAAGGTGGTGCAGAAGACCTTCCCGCCGCTCACCGTGCCCGACTACGGCACCTACCTCGCGCAGCTCAACCAGAAGGCCGATGCGATCTACCTCGGCTTCGCCGGCTCGAACGGCTTCCGCTACCTGCGGCAGTTCAACGAGTACGGGCTGAACGGGAAGATCAAGGTCGTCGGTGGCATGACCGCGCTCGACGAGGCGGTGCTGCGCAACATGGGCGACGAGGCGCTCGGGATCCTGACCGCGTGCTGGTACTCGGCCGAGATCGACAACCCGATCAACAAGAAATTCGCCGCCGACTTCCGCAAGGAATGGAAGTACGACCCCGGCTTCTACGCCGCGGCCACGTACACCGAGGCGGCGGTGCTCGAGGCGACGCTGAAGCGCATCAACGGTCGCATCGAGGACAAGGAAGGCTTCATGAAGGCGGTGCGCGGGATCAAGGTCGATACCTGCCGCGGCCCGGTGTCGTTCGACAAGTACGGCAACGTGGTCGGCAACGTCTACATCCGGAAGGTCGCGCGCAAGGAAGGGCGGCTCGTGAACGAGGTCGTGCACACGTACCCCAACGTGAGCCAGTTCTGGACCTACGACCCCGACCAGTACCTGAAGAACCCGCCGTACTCGCGCGACTACCCGCCGGCGAAAAACCTCGAGTCGTGAAAAACTGAAGGAAGCCCGGGGCCGGCACACCGGCCCCTCTTTTTTCCGCCCGTGCAGTACTGGACCATCCAGACTCTGAACAGCCTCGCGCTGGGCGGGCTGCTGTTCCTGCTCGCCGCGGGCTTCTCGATCATCTTCGGGCTGATGCGCATCGCCAACCTCACGCACGGCTCGATGTACATGCTCGGCGCGTACGCCGGCGCCTCGGTCCTGACGGGCGGCCTGCGCGTGCGCGTGCCGGGGAGCGACCTGGCGCTGTTCCTGGTCGCAAGCGGCTTCCTGCTGCTGTTCGGCGTCATGCGTCTCGCGCGCCTGCGGCAGCGGACGATGGTGTATGCGCTCGGCGCCTACGCGCTCGTGGCCGTCGCGGCGTGCGCGCTCATGCTGCGCACGCCCGGGTCGGCCTTCGAGGGCGCCATCACGCTCCCCGACTTCGCACGCAACATGTGGATCGCGGTGGCGGCCGGCGCGCTGCTGGTCGGCGTGTTCGGCGTGGCGCTCGAGCGGCTGATCCTGCGCGAGCTCACGGGCAACGCGCTCGGACAGGTTCTCGTCACGCTCGGCATCTCGTTCATCGTCGCCGACTTCTGCCTGATGGTCTGGGGCGGCGATCCCATCCCCGTGCCGACGCCGCCGTCGCTGCAGGCGCCGCTGCGCGTCGGCAGCGTGGCCTTCCCGACTTACCGGCTGGTGGTCCTCGTGATCGCCGTGGTCACGGCCGTCGCGCTGTACCTGCTCATGGACCGCACGCGCGTGGGCGCGATGATCCGCGCCGGCGTCGACGACCCGCAGATGGCGCGCGCGGTCGGCATCCCGGTCTCGAAGCTGTTCACCGCGGTGTTCTGCCTCGGGGCGGCGCTCGCCGGCGCGGGCGGGATCATCGGCGGTCCGATCATGTCCGCGTATCCGGGGCTCGACGCCGACATGCTGCCGCTCGCGCTCATCGTGGTGATGCTGGGGGGCGTCGGCAGCCTGCTCGGCGCCTTCGTCGGCAGCTTCCTCACCGGGGCGATCTACACCTTCGGCACGGCGCTGCTGCCCGATCTCGCGTACGTCATCCTGTTCCTGCCGATGATCTTCGTCATCGCGTTTCGCCCGCGTGGGCTGTTCGGGCGCCAGACCGTATGAGGGTCGCGGGCTGGGCGCTCCTCGTCGTCGTGCTGCTCGGCGTCCCGTGGGTGATGGGCGAGTACTTCGTCAACCTCGGCAGCCAGATCCTGATCGCCGCCATTTTCGCCGCGAGCCTGAACCTGCTGGTCGGCTACGGCGGGCTGCCCTCGCTCGGGCACGCCGCGTGGCTCGGGCTCGCCGCCTACATCTCGGCATGGATGTCGCTCAAGCTCGGGCTCGGGCACTGGATCACGGCGCCCGCCGCGATCCTCGGCACGGCGCTGGTCGCCTGCGTCTTCGGATGGATCTCGCTGCGCGCGACCGGGCTCGGCTTCCTCATGCTCACGCTCGCGCTGTCGCAGGTGCTCTGGGGCACGGCGTACCGCTGGGTCGCGGTCACCGACGGCGACAACGGCCTGCGCGGGCTGTCGCGCCCCGCGCCCTTCGGCCTGAGCCTCGACGGCGCAACGGCCTTCTACTACTTCTGCCTCGCGATCACGGTGCTCGCGATCGCGCTGATGGCGATGTTCGTCGCGTCGCCCTTCGGCGCCGCGCTGCGCGGCACGCGCGACCAGCCGCGCCGCATGGGCGCGCTCGGGCACGACGTCTGGCTGATCCGCTGGATCACTTTCGTCTACTCGGCCTTCTGGGGCGGCGTGTCGGGGCTGCTGTTCGTCTATTACAACAAGTACATCCACCCGGCGTCGCTCTCGATCCAGAGCTCGGCCGAGGGCCTGCTCGGCGTGATCGCGGGCGGCTCGGGCACGCTCGCCGGCCCGATCGTCGGCGCGGCGATCGTGATGCTGCTCAAGAACTACGTCTCGGCGTACATCGAGCGCTGGAACATGCTGCTCGGCTTCGTGTTCGTGTTCATCGTGATCTTCATGCCCGAGGGCGTCGTGCCGGGGTTGAAGCGGCTGTGGAGCCGCTGGAGGCGCAAGTGAGGGAGTGGACGTGACTGCGGCGCTCTCGATCCAGAACCTGAAGAAATCCTTCGGCGGGCTGCCCGCGACCAACGACGTGTCGATGGACGTCACGCCGGGCGAGCGCCGCCTCATCATCGGTCCGAACGGCGCCGGGAAGACGACGCTGTTCAACCTGATCACCGGCGACCTGCGGCGCGACTCGGGCGCGATCCGGCTCTTCGGCGAGGAGATTTCGCGGCTTGCGCCGCACCAGCGCGCGCACCGCGGCCTGGCGCGCACCTACCAGATCATCACGCTGTTCCAGAAGGACTCGCTCGAGCACAACCTGGTGCTGTCGCTGCTCGGCCTGTCGAAGTCGCGCTGGGACGCGTTCCGGCCGATCGCGCGCTTCGGCGCGCTGAACGACGAGGCGCGCCGGGTGCTGGGGCTGGTGGGCCTCGGGCATCTCGCGAAGCGGCCCATCGGCGAGGTCTCGTACGGCGAGAAGCGGCGCGTCGAGATCGCGATGGCGCTCGCGCAGAAGCCGAAGCTGCTGCTCCTCGACGAGCCGCTCGCCGGCTTGTCGCGCGAGGAGCGCGCCGCGATGAAGGAGCTGATCGCCGGGATCCCGCGCGAGGTGACCGTCGTCATGATCGAGCACGACATGGACACCGCGCTCGATCTCGCCGAGCGCATCACGGTGCTGCACTACGGCAAGGTCATCGTCGAGGGGACGCGCGCCGAAGTCGTGGCCGATCCGAAGACGCGCGAGGTGTACCTCGGTGACTAGCGCGACTGAGGCCCTGTCGCTCTCCGGCATCGACGCGCTCTACGGCGAGAGCCACGTCCTTCACCAGGTCTCGTTCTCGCTCGGCGCGGGCCGCGTGCTCGCCCTCCTCGGCCGCAACGGCGCCGGCAAGACGACGTGCATGAGCACGGTGATCGGCCTGCTGCCGCCGCGGCGCGGCGACATCCGCCTCTACGGCGAGCCGATCGGGCGCCTGTCGCCCGAGGCGATCTCGCGCAAAGGCGTCGGCTTCGTGCCTCAGGGGCGGCGCATCTTCCCGACGCTCACCGTGCGCGAGAACCTGATCGTCGCCGGGCGCAGCCGCGCGGGGACGCCCGTTCCGTGGACGCTCGAGCGCGTGGTGAAGCTGTTTCCGCGGCTGGAAGAGCGGCTGCAGCAGACCGCCGGGTCGCTTTCCGGCGGCGAGCAGCAGATGCTCGCCATCGGCCGCGCGCTCATGGGCAACCCCCGGGTGCTGCTCATGGACGAGCCCTCCGAGGGCCTCGCGCCGCTGATCGTGCACGAGGTCGGCAAGACCATCGCGCGCCTGAAGCAGGAAGGCCAGTCCATCGTGCTCGTCGAGCAGAACATCAAGCTCGCGCTCGATCTCGCCGACGACGTCGTCATCCTCAACACGGGGCGCATCGCGTTCACCGGCGGCGTCGGCGAGGTGCGCGACAACGAAGCGCTGATCACCCAGCATCTCGGAGTTTTCTAAGGAGCTTTTCGTCATGATGTACACCTGCGTCGTCCCCGGCTGCGCCGACGCGCGCCACGACCACCGGGCTGCGCTCGCGCGCCGGCCGGCGAAGAAGAAAGCGGCGAAGCCCGCGCCCTCGACCAGGACCGTGCGCGACCGCAAAGGCCGCGCCAAGCGCGTCGACATCCATTGCCACTACCTCAACGCGGAGGCGGCGGCGAAGGTGGCGCACCTCAATCCCGGTCAGCACGAGCCGATGGTCCGGTACGCCAACGCGCTCACGCGCGAGACCAACGTCAAGCAGGGGCAGGAGCGCGGGGCGAAGCTGACCTCGATCGAGGTGCGCCTCAGGGACATGGACCGCATGGGCATCGATGTCCAGGCGATCTGCCCGGCGCCGCAGCAGACCTACTACTGGACCGAGCCCGACCATGGACGCGAGATGTCGCGCATGGTGAACGAGCGGCTCGCGCAGATCGTCGCGCAGTGGCCCGAGCGCTTCGTCGCGCTGGGCACCGTGCCGCTGCAGGACGTGCAGATCGCCGTGCAGGAGCTCGAGCGCGGCGTGAAGCAGCTCGGCCTGCGCGGCGTCGAGATCAACCCGAGCGTGAACGGGATGGATCTCACCGACCCGAGGCTCAATCTCGACGCCTTCTTCGCCAAGGCGCAGGAGCTCGACGTCGTCATCTTCATGCACCCGATCGGCTTCACCCAGGGCGAGCGCCTGGTCGACCACTATTTCAACAACCTGATCGGCAACCCGCTCGAGACCACGGTCGCGGCGAGCCACCTGATCTTCGACGGCGTGATCGACCGCCATCCG
>DATDMW010000044.1:0-8541 GCA_036518595.1 Burkholderiales bacterium | reverse complement strand
TGCGTGATGCGCGAGACGTCGAGCAGGTCGTCGACGAGCCGCGTGATCTGCCCGACCTGCCGCTCGACGATGTCCTGCTCGCGCGACTGCACGCCGCGCAGCCGCAGGATCTGGAGCGCGTTGACGATGGGCGAGAGCGGCCCGCGCAGCTCGTGGCCGAGCATCGCCAGGAACTGGTCCTTGCTGCGGCTCGCCTGCTCGGCCTCCGCGTGCAGCCGCGTCATCTGCTCGCGCGCGCGCACCTGGTCGGTGACGTCGAACGCGACGACCAGCACGCCTTCGATCTCGCCGGTCACGCCGCGCATCGGCGCGTAGACGAAATTCAGGTACACGGTCTCGACCGACCCGTCGCCCGCCGGGTCGAGGTTCGCGGGCACCTCCTTGCCTTCGAAGGGGACGCCCGTGTGCAGCACGCGGTCGAGGAGCTCCTTGAACACCTGGCCGCGCAGGTCGGGCAGCGCCTCGAGCAGCGGACGGCCGACCACCTGCGCGGGCTGCCGCCCCCACAGGCGGCACGCCGGCGGATTGGCGAGCTGAATCACGTGCTCGCGCCCGCGCAGCATGACGATCGGGTTGGGCGCCTGCATGAACAGCGACACGAGGTGCTCGCGCTGCAGCTGCGCCTCGCGCTTCGCCGCCTGCTCGCGCGCGAGCAGGTCCGCGCGCTCGCGCTCGGCCGCGCGGCGGGCGGCGAGCAGCGCGAGCTGCGACCTCACGCGCGCCACCAGCTCGCGGCCGCCGAAGGGCTTGATCAGGTAATCGTCGGCGCCCGCGTCCAATCCTTCGATGCGCGCTTCCTCTCCGGCGCGGGCGGAGAGCATCACCACGGGCGTTGCCGCGAGCGCCGGATCCGAGCGGATGGCCCGCAGCAGGCCGAAGCCGTCGAGCCGCGGCATCATGACGTCGGTGAGCACGAGGTCGAAGCGCTCGCGGCGCAGCGCCGCGAGCGCGGCCTCGCCGTTGGCGACCGTTGCCACCGTCCAGCGCGCGCGCAGCAGGCGCGCGACGTACTCGCGCATGTCGGCGTTGTCGTCGGCGACCAGCACGCGCATCCCGGCGTCGGGATCGTGCGCCGAGGCCGGCGAGATCGCGGGATCGTCGTCCGCTGGCTCGCCCAGCCAGCCGAGCGCCTCGTCCGCGTACGCCTGCGCGCGCGTCGCGGTGGACGCGAGCTCGCGCGCCGCGCCGACGCGCTCCTCGGGCAGATGACCGCGCCCGCGCTTGAGCGCCACGGTGAACGTCGTGCCCTTGCCCGGCTCGCTCTGCGCGTCGATGCGCCCGCCGTGGATGCGCACCAGCTCCTGCACGAGCGACAGTCCGATCCCCGAGCCTTCGTGCGTGCGCGCCTTCGCGCCTTCGATGCGGCGGAAGCGCTCGAAGATCTTGGGGATGTCCTGCGCCGCGATGCCGATGCCGGTGTCGCGCACCTTCAGCTCGATGCCGTCGAGGGTGCGCGCGAGCGCCACCTCGATCTCGCCCTCGAAGGTGAACTTGAAGGCGTTCGACAGCAGGTTGAGGACGATCTTCTCCCACATCACGGTGTCGACGTACACCGGCTCCCCGAGCGGCTCGCAGCGCACGACCAGGCGCAGCCCGGCGCGCTCGACCGCGGAGCGGAACACCCCGGCGAGCTCCGCGGTGGTCGCGGCCAGGTCGATCGGCTCGAACGCCGCCTGCACGCGGCCCGCCTCGATGCGCGAGAAGTCGAGCAGCGCGTTGACGAGCTTGAGCATGCGCTGCGCGTTGCGGTGCGCGGCGTGCAGCGCGGCGCCGCCGAGCGCGCCGCCCGGGCTCGCGAGCGCGTCCGCGAGCGGCCCGAGCATGAGCGTGAGCGGCGTGCGGAACTCGTGGCTGACGTTCGAGAAGAAGGCGGTCTTTGCGCGGTCGATCTCGGCCAGCGCCTCGGCGCGCCTGCGCTCCTCGTCGTAGGCGCGCGCGTTCGCGATCGCCGTCGCGATCTGCGACGCGGCGAGCTGCAGGAAGCTGCGGTACTGCTCGTCCCAGCGCAGCCGCGGGCTCACCGCCGCCACCAGGAAGCCGGCCGGCCGGTGCGCGAGCGCCGACGGTATCGGGATCACGGCCGCGGTGTGGGGCGGCGCCCCGGAAGAATCCTTCGGAAGGCGTGCGAAGCGCGTCTCGAGATCGCGCACCTCGACGATGTGCGAGTCGGTGCGCGCGCGCGCGAGCGGCCATTCGCCCTGGTCGGCGGCGCCCAGTTCGATCGCGCCGGGGCTCACCGGCTCGCCGATGGCGACGCCCGCCGTGGCGGCGAGGCGCGCGCGGCGGCCGTGCTCGTCCGTCAGGTAGATCAGCGCGAAGGGCACGTCGATCGCGTGCGACGAGAGCGTGCGCGCCGCACGCGATCGTCGCACGCGTCCTCGGCGGTCCTGGCATCGGCGCTGCCCGCGCCGAGGTCGCGCAGCAGCGCGATGCGCCGCTCGCCGATCACCTTCTCGGTGATCTCGTGCACCGTGGCGAGCACGCCGCCGATGCCGCCGGGCGCCGAGTCGTCGGGCACGGGACTGTAGGCGATCGTGAAGTGCGTCTCCTCGGTGAAGCCGTGGCGGTCGATGTCGAGACGGATGTCCTCGATCCACGTCGACGGCCCGCCCTTGAACGGCGTGTCGATCAGCGGCCGCAGGATGTGCCAGATCTCGGACCAGCACTCGCTCACCGGCACGCCGAGGGCGCGCTGCGGGTGCTTCGCGCCGGGAATTGGGATGTAGGCGTCGTTGTAGATCTGGATGTACTGCGGCCCCCACCAGAGCAGCATCGGGAAGCGCTGCGCGAGGACGATGCGGACCGTGGTGCGCAGGCTCTCGGGCCAGGCGTGGAGCGGGCCGAGCGGCGTCGCCGACCAGTCCTTCGCGCGGATCAGGTCGCCCATCTCGCCGCCGCCGGTGAGCCAGTGCGCCGGCTGCGGCAGGAGGCCGACCACGGGCTCGGCGCGGCCGTGCGCCTTCGGGGCGAGCAGCGCCGGATCGAGCGCGCGGCCGGAGCGGCGCGTCGCCGTTCTTTTTCTTTCCAAGGGGTACGACTCCTCGCGAGCACCGACCGCGGCAACGGGCGCGCCGCGAGCCTTCGTTCTCCCTGGGATGTTGCTTCGTCGGGCCGGCGCCGCTCCGCCTCGCAGGCCCTGAGGTCGTCACATTCTAGGCATGGCGGCCGCCCGAGGCAACGCCGAGCGCCGGGCTCGTGTCCCCCGACGCGCACACGACGCGATTGCGGCCCTGCTCCTTGGCGCGGTAGAGCGCCGAGTCCGCGCGCTGGATCGTCTCATCGACCGATTCGGGCGGCCGGTGCTCGGTCACCCCGATCGACACGGTGATTCCCCGGGCGCCGGCCACCGTGCTCATGTCCTCCACCAGCTGGCGGACGCGCTCCGCCACCATCGCGGCTTCCACGATCGGCGTCTGCGACAGCACGATCAGGAACTCCTCGCCGCCGTAGCGGACGAGCGCGTCGGTCGCGCGCAATCCCCCCTGGACCGTCACGGTGAACCCCTTGAGCACCTCGTCGCCGGCGGCGTGCCCGAACTTGTCGTTGATCGCCTTGAAGCCGTCCAGGTCGGCCAGGCAGATCGTGAGCGGCTCGCCGCGCGCCGCCCGCTTCGACTCGATCTCGAGGATCTCGCGCCCGTGGCGGCGGTTGTAGCAGCCGGTCAGGGCGTCGATGCGCGCCCGCGACTCCGAGGCGCTGAGCGCCTCCGTGAGGCTCGTGTTCGCGATCTTGAGCTTGCGCCGCAGGCGGCTCACGTAGCCGCCGATGAGGCTGAATCCGCCGAGGATGAGGGACAGGATGCCGACGCGCATCGCCTCGCGCGGAAGGTCGGCCTCATGGCTCGGCAGGGCGAGCGCGACCGCGGTCGCGTAGCAGGCCACGTAGAAGACGGCGACGCCGAGGAGCCGCCTCGTATCGAGCGCGAGGATCCCGAACATGAAGGCGATGAAATAGAGCGCGACGAAGGCCGGCCGCGCGATGATGCTGCTCTCGTACACCAGGTAGGACGTCGCGAGCCCGGCTGCGACCATCTGCGGGATCGTGAGGCTGGGATCGGAGAAGCGCAGGTTGAGCCCGCTTCGGATCCAGGCGTAGAAAACGACGATCAGGACGGCGACCGTCGTCGCGAAGATCGCGGCCGCCGAATACGGGACATAGCCCGCCGACGCGACGATCAACGCGAGAGCGGCGGCGCCGACCGAAGCGGACGCCGAGAGGACCAGTCGCTGGATGCGGACTCGCTGTCTCTTGTCGTCTTGTGGCAGGAAGTTCCGGATCGCTCGTTCCTCGGTCGCTCGACACGGCTATGCTACACCGGGGAGCCGCCTGATAGACTCGCCGCATGAATTCCGCCGCCGAAAAGCCGCCCGCGCCCGGCGAGCCGATGGGCTCGCTCCCCGGCACGATGCGCCGCGAGATGGCGCGCATCGGGCCGATCTGGGGCTCCGACATCCCGAAGCACCGCGATATCGTTCTCTCGGCGTACGCGCCGCTGCTCGCCCAGGCGCCCAAGGCGGGCGTCGTCATCGAGGCCGACCGCGCCTACGGGGCGCATCCGCGGCAGGTCCTCGACGTCTTCCGGCCGCAGGCGAGATCGCCGGCGCCCATGGTGATCTTCGCGCACGGCGGCGCCTTCGTGCGCGGCAGCAAGACGGCGAACGAAGAGGTCTACGCGAACGTGCTCTACTACTTTGCGCGGAACGGCTGCGTCGGGATCAACATGGAGTACCGGCTCGCGCCCGAGGCGACGTTTCCGGCGGGCGCCGAGGACGTCGCGCTCGCGGTGCGCTGGGCGCGCGAGCACGCGCAGGAGCTCGGCGCGGATCCCGCGCGCGTCTTCGTGATCGGCCACTCCGCCGGAGCGAGCCACGTCGCGAGCTATTGCTGCGACCCGAACCTCGGCCGCACGCCCGCGGAGGGCGTCGCCGGCGCGGTGCTGCTCTCGGGACGGCTGCGCGCCGACGCGCGCCCCGAGAACCCTAACGCCGAGGGCGTGCGCGCCTACTACGGCGCCGACGGCTCGGTCTACGAGGCGCGCTCGCCGGTCACCTGGGCGCAGTACTGCCCGGTGCCGGTCATGCTCGCGATCGCCGAGTTCGACAACCCGCTGCTCGACGTGTACGGCGCCGAGTTCCTCTGGCGCGTCGCGGCGGCGCGCGGCCGGGCGCCGCGGTTCATGCGCCTGCGCAACCACAACCACATCTCGATGGTCGCGCACTTCAACACCGGCGAGGACATCCTGGGGCGGGAAATCCTGGACTTCATCGCGACCCAGCGCTGATAATTCGCCTTTCACCCGAGTCCATCGTCACGACCATGCCCACCCGACTCTCCGGCGTCCTCGCCCCCGTCGTCACCCCCTTCAAGCGCGACCTCTCGCCCGACGCCGCGCGCTACGTCGGCCACTGCAAATGGCTGCTCGCGAACGGCTGCCGCGGCCTCGCGGTGTTCGGCACGAACAGCGAGGCGAACTCGCTCTCGGTCGACGAGCGCATGACGCTGCTCGAGACGCTGGTGCAGGAAGGCGTGCCGGCGGAGAAGCTCATGCCCGGCACCGGGATGTGCGCGCTGACCGACTCGGTGCGGCTCACCGCGCACGCGGTGTCGCTCGGCTGCGCGGGCGTGCTCATGCTGCCGCCGTTCTACTACAAGGGCGTCTCCGACGACGGCCTGTTCCGCAACTTCGCCGAGGTGATCGAGCGCGTCGCCGATTCGCGGTTGCAGCTCTATCTCTACCATATCCCGCCCGTGTCGCAGGTGCCGATCACGCTGGCGCTGATCGAGCGGCTGCTCGCGCGCTATCCCGGAACGGTCGCCGGCGTGAAGGACTCCTCGGGCGACTGGTCGAACACGAAGACGATGCTCGACGCGTTCGCGAAGCAGGGATTCGACGTGTTCGCCGGCAGCGAGGTGTTCCTGCTCGAGAACATGCGCAACGGCGGCAAGGGCTGCATCACCGCGACCGGCAACATCAACCCCGGCGCGATCAACCAGGTCTACGAGCGCTGGCAGTCGAGCGAGGCGGACGCGCTGCAGAAAGGCATCACGGCGACGCGCAACGTAATGCAGAAATACCCGATGATGGCCGCGCTCAAGGCGGTCGTCGCGCACTGGGCGCGCGACCCGGAATGGGCGACGGTGCGTCCGCCGCTGGTCGAGCTCGCGCCCGAGCAGAAGCAGAGCCTGGTCGCCGAGCTGGCCGCGCGCAACTTCGACATGCCGGGCCTCGGGCCCACGCTCGCCGCCGCGCTGGCCTGAGCCCCCGCACCCATGGGGCGGGAGTTCAGCGGCGCGCGCGGCTGCGTGCTCGCGATCCACGGCGGTGCCGGGGTCATCAAGCGCGAGCGCCTCTCGGGCGCGCTCGAGTCGCGCTACCGGGCCGCGCTCGAGCGCGCGCTGCGCGCCGGGCACGCGGTGCTCGCCGCCGGCGGCCCGGCCCTGGACGCAGTGGTCGCCGCGGTGAAGGTGATGGAGGACTCGCCGCTCTTCAACGCGGGCCGCGGCGCCTGCGCCAACGCCGACGGCCGGCACGAGCTCGACGCCTCGATCATGGACGGCGCCACGCTGCGCGCGGGCGGCGTGACCTGCGTCTCCCGCGTCCGCAATCCGGTCGAGGCGGCGCGCGCGGTGATGGAGCGCAGTCCGCACGTCCTGCTCGCGGGCGCGGGCGCCGAGCGCTTCGCGCGCGCACACGGCGCGGCGATGGCGCCGGCGGGCTATTTCGTGACGCGCAGCCGCGTCGCGTCGCGCGAGCGCGTGCGCCGCGGCGACGACGCCCACGGCACCGTCGGCGCCGTCGCCCGCGACGAGGCCGGCCATCTCGCCGCGGCGACCTCGACCGGCGGGATCGCGGGCAAGCTGCCGGGTCGCGTCGGCGACTCGCCCATCGTCGGCGCGGGCACCTACGCCGACGACGCCGCGTGCGCGGTCTCGGGCACCGGCATGGGCGAGTTCTACCTGCGCGCCTGCCTCGCCTACGACGTCGCCGCGCGCATGCGCTACAAGCGCGAGTCCCTCGACCGCGCGTCGCGCGAAGCCCTGGCGCGCATGGCGTCTCTCGGCGGAGTCGGCGGGCTGGTCGCGATCGACCGCGCCGGGCGTGTCGCCGCGCCCTTCAACAGCGAAGGCATGTACCGCGGCTGGATCACGCGCGCGGGGCGCGCGACGGTGGCGATCTACCGCTGAATGGAGGCCACGCCGGTCGCGGCTTGACTTATCTCAACACGGCCTGCGCGACCGCCGGTACCGTGGATCGATGAGCCGGGCGGATCGCAACCACTGGGACACGGTCTACCGCACGAAGGCGGCGGAAACGGTGAGCTGGTACCGTGCCCACCTCGAGCGGTCCCTGGCGCTCATCGAGCGCGTCGCGCCCGTTCGCTCGGCCGCGATCATCGACGTCGGTGGCGGCGAATCGACGCTGGTCGACGACCTGCTAGGGAAGGGCTACCGCGATGTCACGGTGCTGGACATCTCCGCGGCCGCGGTCGACTTCTCGCGCAAGCGCCTCGGCGCCCGGGCCGAGGCCGTCGCCTGGATCACCGCCGACGTCACGCGCGCAGCGTTGCATCCGCGCCGCTACGACGTCTGGCACGACCGCGCCGTGTTCCATTTCCTTACCGACCCGGCCCAGCGCGCCGCGTACGTGCGCCAGGTCGCCTCGTCGGTGAAGCCCGGAGGCCACGTGATCGTGGCGACGTTCGGACCCGAGGGCCCCGAGAAATGCAGCGGTCTCGACGTCGTGCGCTACGACGCCGACGCGCTGCACGGGCAGTTCGGCGCCCAGTTCAAGCTGGTCGAAAGCGATACCGAGGTTCACCGCACGCCCGCCGGCGCGACGCAGCAGTTCCTGTACTGCCTGTGCCGGGTCGAATAAGCCGTCAGAACTCGGCGTGCACGCGCAGCGAGGCGACGCGCACGGGTCCACGGTCGGCGTTGTAGCCCGGATTCCGGATGCTCTGGAAGTCGGCGCTCAGCGTGAGCGCTTGGGTCGCCGCGAAGCTGTAGAACGCCTCGACGATCTGCTCGGGGCGGTAGCTCAGTTGTCCGTCGCCGAGGAAGAACCCGAGGCCGCCCGCGGCGAGATAGGCGCGGTGCGAGTCGGAAAGACCGTTGCGTACGGCGGCGATCCCGACCGCGTCACGGGCGCGCTGCCACGCCGCGCCCTTGATCAGGACGCCTCCCGACATGGAGCGGTCGATCTCGGTGAAGGCGTAGGTCTCGGTGCGGCCGTCGGCGCGGCTCGCGCGCAGGAACGCGCCGACGTCGGCGGAGAGCGCCTGCTCGAGGTTGACGCCGTAGCCGGTCTTCGTCTTCTCGCCGTCGCGCACGGCGTTCAGGTCCGGCGTGCCGCCGCTCGCGGCATCGAGCGCGTCCGCATAGCTCGCCATGCGCGCGCGGTTGCGGAAGGCGAGCAGGCGCACGGCGCCTTCGCGCCCGGCGAGGCGGTGGCGGTGCTCGAGCTCGAGCTGGTCGCCGTAGTGGCGGAAGATCTTCGGATCGAGCTCCATCTGGTTCGGCTTGCGCGGCTGCGCGAAGCGC
>DATDMW010000043.1:0-3542 GCA_036518595.1 Burkholderiales bacterium | reverse complement strand
GTTACCCAGACGTTCCCGTCGTGATCGACGAAGATCCCGTGCGGGGCGATCATCAATCCCGCACCAAAATGTGCGACGAGCCGCCCACCGCCGTCGAACTTCAGTACCGGATCCAGACTCGAGCCCGCGCAGCTGTTCGCGCCGCAGCGCTCGAACACCCACACGTGGCCGGCGCCGTCGACGTCGACCGCGCTGGTCGATCCCCAGGGGCGGTCGAGCTTCGCCCAGTTCTGCTCCATGACGAACGACGTGCGCTCGTCGGGCGGGGCCGCGGGGCGCGTCGGGCCCGCGCAGGCGCAGACGAGCGCGAGCGAGGCGCAGGCGATTACCGATGTGCTGTGAAAAGTCATGTCGGCTCCGTCAACTTTTCTTCTTCGCGCGCTTGGTGGGAGCGCCCGATGCGTTGGCCGCCACCGCGGCGCGGATCAGCGACTTGAACGCTTCCGCGTCGACCGTCTCGCCCTCGCGGATGTCGATCGCGCGCCGCGCGTTGCCCTCGAGGCTCGAGTTGAAGATTTTGGTCGGGTCCTTCAGCGAAGCGCCTTTGAGGAAGGTGAGCTTCACGACCGACTTGTAGGTCTCGCCGGTGCAGATCACGCCGTCGCGCGACCAGACCGGGCCGTCCCATTTCCACTCCTCGACGATGCCGGGATCGGCGTCCCGGATGAGCCGGCGCATGCGCGCGAGGGTCTCGCCGCGCCAGTCGCCGAGCTCGGCGATGCGCCCGTCGATGAGTCTGGACGCCGGGAGGCTCCGGGTCGAGGCCGACCTCGCCTTCCCTCGATTCACGACGGCGTCATCCCCTTCGCCTTGATGATCGCGGCGCCCTCGGGCCCCCGGAGATACGCGAGGAACTGCTCCGCGGCCCGCGCTTCGCGCGCTCGGGCCGACAGCGCGGCGGTATACACGAGATCCTGCTGCACCTCCGCCGGGAACGGGCCGACGAGGTCGACGCCCGGCGCGGTCAGCACGTTCGTGAGGAACACGCCGAGCTCGGCCTCGCCGCTCGCGACGGATTTGACGATGTCCGCGGGCGTCGGCTGCGGCCTGATCTTCGCCTTGACCGCGTCGGCGATGCCCATGCGCTGGTAGCTGCGCTCGAGCAGGCCGCCCGCGGCGCTGGCCGGGATCGACGCGATCGACTTCGCCGCGAGCAGCGTCCGCTTCAGCGCCTCGACCGTGCCGATGTCGGGCTTGGGCGCCCCAGCCTTCACCGCGACGCCCATCCCGACGCGCGCCAGCTCGCGCGTCGTCGGGGCGAGGAACGTCGCGCGCGCCGCGTCGTCCTTCGTGAACTCGACCGGAACGACGCCGACGTCGAAGCGCTGCCCGCCCGCCGCCATCTTGATCAGCTCGGGCGTCGTGCCGAACGTGACCGCGACCTTGTGACCGGTCGCCTGCTCGAACTTCGCGACGATCTCCTTCAGCGGCCCGGCGATGCCGCCGCCGGCGATGACCTCGAGGTCAGCGGCCATGGACGACGGCGCCGCGCAAAAGGCCGAAGCTCCCAGAAGCACTGCTTTCCATCCGTTCATGTTATCGCTCCTCGGCTAGACGGGTCGACTCGATCGCCCTGCCTTCCGGCTCCATGCCGAAGCCGTCGATCGCCAGCGCCGGGAACCGGCCTTGGGATTCGAGGGTGGCGAATTTCCGGGGTCTACGGAACCGCCTGTGAAACCGCCGCCGCGACACACTGGTCGATGCTCTTCCTCGCGGCCGCGATCCAGTTCGCGTCGCTTCGGACCGCTGCGGCGGCCGAGTTGAGCTTGTACGGCGTGGAGACCGACGCCTGGACGGCGCGGCCGT
Source organism: Burkholderiales bacterium (assembly GCA_036518595.1). Taxonomy (GTDB): domain Bacteria; phylum Pseudomonadota; class Gammaproteobacteria; order Burkholderiales; family SG8-39; genus VBDM01. The sequence goes on along the minus strand of DATDMW010000043.1, from coordinate 1,736 downwards.
TCAGCGATCCCTCGAGGACGCAGATGATCGAATCCTCGTCCTTGCGCGCAGACGAAACCGACGTGACGGAGTAGCCCATGGACGTCATCACGCCGACCAGCGCAGCCTGCTGCGCAGACGCCTGTCGCTTGGGAAAGTAATCGATCAGCCTGAACTTCCTGACCACCATCTGGAGGCTGCCGGCCGCTGGGGGCTTGTGCCTCTGGAGGGCCTCCTGCAGGTAAAGCATCGGGTTGACGTCGAAGTTCTCGTCGCCGAGCAGGATGACCGGCGACGTCATGCCGGACCGGAACGACTTCTTCTCCGCATCCTGGCGTTGATCTCTCACCGAAACGTCCTTGTCGTCCAGCTTGGCGACGGGGCCCAGCGAGGCGGTGCATCCGAGCAGCAGAGCGACCAGAACGACCGGAATGATTCGCTTCACGAGCCTCCCTCGGCGGCGTTCGTGCGCCGCGCCATACGGTTCTGCCGCCCACGGTAGCTCGGCGGTGATACCGAGTCAACTGTGGAAATTGTCAGCGGGACCTCCGGATCTCGTACCGCCCTCCGGCCGACGATACGAGCGCGAACCCGTCCACCGGCCACGCGATCGGCTCGAGCGCGGGCATCGCCGCGGGCGCGCCCGCGTCGCGCAGCAGCGTGACGTGCACGGCGAAGGGCTGCGGGTCGAACGGGATGGTCGCGGCCGCGAGCGCGGCGCGCAGGTCCGCGGCGAGCGCCTCGAGCTCGGCCGGCACGGCGGACGTGCCCGCCCACGCGATGCTGTTCTTCTTCCAGTGGCCGGGCGTGTCGAGATTGAGCAGGAAGCGCCGCGGCCGGACCCGGTCCATCGCCGACTCGACTTCCGCGACGCGCGCGTCGGCGACGTTCCCGAGGAACGCGAGCGTGAGGTGCAGGCTGTCGGCGCTCGTGCGACGGCCGCCGCAGACGTCGTGCAGCGCCTGGCCCCAGCGGTCGAGCCGCGTTCGAGTGACCGCGTTCGGCCACAGCGCGAAGAAGAGCCTCACTTCGGCGCGAGCAGCGCGATCGCCTGCGCGGCGATGCCCTCGCCTCGTCCGAGCGCGCCCATCTTCTCGGCGGTCTTCGCCTTGACGTTGATGCTGCGCTCGCCGACGCCGAGATCGGCGGCGAGGCTCTTCACCATCGCGGGAATGTGCGGCGCCAGCTTCGGCGCCTCGGCGATCACGGTGGCGTCGACGTTGGCGATGTCGTAGCCCGCCTCCCTGATTTTCTGCGCGACCGCGCGCAGCAGCGTCCGGCTGTCCGCATCCTTGTATTTCGGGTCGGTGTCCGGGAAGTGGCGGCCGATGTCCCCGAGCGCGGCCGCGCCAAGGAGCGCGTCGCAGATCGCGTGGATGAGAACGTCGGCGTCGGAGTGGCCGGCGAGCCCCTTCGCGTGCGGGATCTCGACGCCGCCGATGACGAGCCTGCGCCCCGCGGCGAGCGCGTGGCTGTCGAAGCCCTGGCCGATGCGATGGCTCATGGCGCAGATCTCCTGAAGCTCGTTCCGTCGATTCGGCCGCGGAAGCCGCAATATTCCGTCCGGCATATCATGCCCGCGTCGTGTAGCGTCACCGCGTCGGCGGAAACGGAAATCTCCAGAAGGCACTGTCCCTCGCCGACTCTCTTGCTGTACACGTACACTGCGCCCTTCCTCGCCGCCGTGCCGCTCATGGCGCAGGTATGGCCGTTAGCCGCGACGATGTCGAAGGAAAACTGCAGCTCGTCTGTCCTCT
>DATDMW010000042.1:0-24426 GCA_036518595.1 Burkholderiales bacterium | reverse complement strand
ACCTGGTCGTGACCGAGGCCGCGCAGCAGCCACCACAGGCGAGCGGCCACCATGCCGCCCTGCGCGTCATAGCCGACCACCTGGACTCCGGGCGCGACGCCCGCGCCCGCGAGCTTGCGGCCGAGCGCGGCGAAATCGGGGAGGGGGTGCCGGCCGTTCGTTCCCGTGCACGGGGACGAAAGATCGTCGTCCAGGTGCAGGAAGCGCGCGCCCGGAATGTGCGACCGCGCGTACTCGCGGCGGCCGCGTGCGGGATCGGCGAGATCGTGGCGGCAGTCGAACACGACCCAGGCCGGGTCGTCGAGGTGCCGCGCGAGGACCCCGGTGGAGACCAGCGTGGTGTAGCTCATGCGGCCATGTTACCGCCGCGGGCCCGCCCGGGCGTCAGAGTCCGGGCGCGAGGCCCCTGCGGATGTACTCGTGGAAGTGCATCATGCCGTCTTCCATCGGCGACTGGTACGGGCCCGCGTCGTCCTCGCCGCGCAGCATGAGCGCGCGGCGGCCCCGGTCCATGCGCTTGGCGATTTCGTCGTCCTCGATCGCGGTCTCCATGTACGCAGCGCGCTCGGCCTCGATGAAGGCGCGCTCGAACAGCACGATGTCCTCGGGATAGTAGAACTCGACGACGTTCGTGGTCAGCGTGGGCGAGCGCGGGAGCAGCGTGCTCACGACCAGCACGTGCGGGTACCACTCGAGCATGACGTTCGGGTAGTACAGCATCCAGATCGCGCCCTGCTTGGGCGCGCGGCCGTCCAGGTACTTCGTGCACGCCTCGTGCCATTTCGCGTACGCGGGAGTGCCCGGCTGCTTCAGGCCGTTGTTGACGCCGACCACCTGCGCCGAATACGTGTCCGCGATCTCCCAGCGCAAGTCGTCGCAGGTGACGAAGCCGCCGAGCCCCGGGTGATAAGGCACGACGTGGTAATCCTCGAGGTACACCTCGATGAAGGTCTTCCAGTTCTGCTCGAGCTCCATCACCTCGACGTGGTCGAACAGGTAGCCCGAGAAATCGAAGTCGGGCGCGAGCGAGAAATTCGCGAGGTCGCGGGCGACGTCGCGGCCGCCCTCGAACAGCATGCCCTGCCAGGACTGCAGCCGCGTGCGCGGAAGGTTGAGGCAGGGATTGTCGGCGAAGTGCGGCGCCCCGAGCAGCTCGCCTTTCAGGTCGTAGGTCCAGCGGTGCAGCGGGCAGACGATGTTCTGCGCATTGCCCCGGCCCTCGAGCAGGATCGACTGGCGATGGCGGCACACGTTCGACAGCAGCTCGATGCCGTTCGTGTTGCGCACCAGCGCCTTGCCATGGTCCATCCACGACAGCGTGTGATAGTCCCCCGGATTGGGAACCATCAACTCGTGGCCGACGTACTTCGGTCCTGTCTCGAAGAGCAGCCTTTGCTCCAGATCGAAGATGCGGGAATCGAAGTACCAGGACACCGGAAGTTGCGCGGTGCTGGGCCGGAGTTTCGACGTCGTGGCTATCTCGGACATAAATGCGCGGACATATCTGCGGTTTGGGGGCGCCTGGCGCCCGGATCAACGTCCCGTGGAAATAAAATGGGCGCGATTCTAGCCCTTTTCCCCTGTGTAATCCAGGGTTTTGTGCGATCGATTTGACCCGCGTATCCCCATACGCTATTTTGACGGACCCGCCCGCTTCGCAATGATTCCCGAGCCCGCAGGACCGATGAGCAAGCCCGCCGAAACTCCCGCCAGCTTCGAAGCCGCGCTCTCCGAGCTGGAGAAGCTCGTCGCCAGCATGGAGTCGGGCAAGCTCACGCTCGAGCAGTCGCTCTCGGCCCACAAGCGCGGGCTGGAGCTCGCGCAGTATTGTCAGTCGGTGCTCTCCCGGGCCCAGCAGCAGGTCAAGGTCCTGGAAGAGAACACGCTCAAGACGCTGCCCGGTGAGCCGCCCGAGCACTGACGCGGCTGCGCACTTCATGGCCTGGATGGGCCAGGTGCAGGGCCGGGTCGAAGCCGCGCTCGGGCGCTTCCTGCCTTCGGGCGAGATCGTGCCGCAGCGCCTGCACCAGGCGATGCGCTACGCGGTGCTCGGCGGCGGCAAGCGCGTGCGCCCGCTGCTCGCGTTCGCGGCGGGCGAGCTGGCGGGCGCGGATCCTTCGCGCCTCGAGGTAGTCGCCTGCGCGGTCGAGTGCATCCACAGCTATTCGCTCGTGCACGACGATCTCCCGTGCATGGACGACGATGTTCTGCGGCGAGGCAAACCGACCTGCCACGTCGAGTACGACGAGGCGACCGCGCTCCTCGTCGGCGACAGCCTCCAGTCCCTCGCGTTCCAGCTGCTCGCCGAGCACCGTCTCGCCGACGACCCGGGCGTGCAGCTCGAGATGCTGCGAGTTCTCGCCGCGGCGAGCGGCAGCCGCGGCATGGCGGGCGGCCAGGCCATCGACCTCGCGAGCATCGGCCGGAGCCTGACGCTGCCCGAGCTCGAGCACATGCACGTGCACAAGACGGGCGCGCTGATCCGCGCTTCCGTCGTGCTCGGCGCGCGCTGCGGGCGGCCGCTGCCCGAGGAGCAGCTGCGCGAGCTCGAGCGCTATGCGAAGTGCATCGGCCTCGCGTTCCAGGTCGTCGACGACGTGCTCGACCGGGAAGGATCCACGGCCACGCTCGGCAAGACCGCGGGCAAGGACGCCGCGCACAACAAGCCGACCTACGTCTCGGTGCTCGGAACCGCGCGCGCCAGGGCGCTCGCCGAGGAGCTGCGCGCGGAAGCGGCCGCGGCGCTGCGCCCGTTCGGCGCGGCGGCGCGGCGCCTGGCGGATCTCGCCGACTTCGTGGTGCTGCGCGAGTTCTAGGACGAGATCCAGCACGAAGCCGGGCGGAGCGGTCCAACGGACGAGGCAGCGAGGCTAGTGCACTTGAGGGATAATTCAGGCTTATGAGCGCCATCGGAGAAGCGGATTTGCCCGGCGACGGCGGCGTCGCGGGCTCGTGCGGCTACGACCCCAAGCGGTACGAGCTGCTGAAGACGATCAACGATCCGGCGGACCTGCGCAAGCTCGAGCGCCGGCAGCTCGCGCAGCTCGCCGACGAGCTGCGCGAGTTCGTGCTGCAGTCGGTGAGCCAGACGGGCGGTCACCTGTCGTCCAATCTCGGCACGGTCGAGCTGACCATCGCGCTGCATTACGTGTTCGACACGCCCTACGACCGCATCGTCTGGGACGTCGGGCACCAGACCTATCCGCACAAGATCCTCACCGGCCGGCGCGAGGCGATGTCGCGCCTGCGGATGCTGGGCGGCATCTCGGGATTTCCCCGGCGCGGCGAGAGCCCCTACGACACCTTCGGCACCGCGCATTCGAGCACCTCGATCAGCGCCGCGCTCGGCATGGCGCAGGCCGCCAAACTCGCGGGTGAGCCGCGCCACTGCATCGCCGTGATCGGCGACGGCGCCATGTCCGCCGGCATGGCGTTCGAGGCGCTGAACAACGCGGGCGTGATGGAGACCGACCTGCTCGTGATCCTCAACGACAACGACATGTCGATCTCGCCTGCGGTCGGCGCGCTGAACCGCTATCTCGCGCGGCTGATGTCGGGCCGCTTCTACGCCGCGGCCAAGCGCGGGGCGGAGAAGGTGCTCGCCGGCGTGCCCAGCCTGCGCGAGCTCGCGCGCAAGGTCGAAGAGCACGCGAAGGGCCTGGTCGTGCCCTCGACGTTGTTCGAGGAGTTCGGCTTCAACTACGTCGGCCCGATCGATGGGCACGACCTCGACTCGCTGGTGCCGACGCTGAAGAACATCAAGGAGCTGAAGGGTCCGCAGTTCCTGCACGTGGTCACGAAGAAGGGCCAGGGATACAAGATGGCCGAGGCCGACCCGGTGCTCTACCACGGCCCGGGCAAGTTCGATCCCGCCGAGGGCATCAAGAAGGCGAGCGGCGGCAAGGTCACGTTCACCCAGGTGTTCGGCGACTGGCTGTGCGACATGGCCGTGGCCGACAGACGCCTGGTGGGAATCACGCCGGCGATGCGCGAGGGCTCGGGGCTCGTGCGCTTCGCGAAGGAGCATCCCGATCGCTACTTCGATGTGGGCATTGCCGAGCAGCACGCAGTCACGTTCGCGGCGGGCCTCGCGTGCGAGGGATTGAAGCCCGTGGTCGCGATCTACTCGACGTTCCTGCAGCGCGGCTACGACCAGCTCATTCACGACGTTTGCATCCAGAATCTGCCGATCGTGTTCGCGCTCGATCGCGCGGGGCTCGTCGGCGGCGACGGCGCGACGCACAACGGCGCGTTCGATCTCTCCTACCTGAGGTGCCTGCCGAACATGGTGGTGATGACGCCGGCCGACGAGAACGAGTGCCGCCGGATGCTCACCACCGCATTCCGACTCGATCAGCCCTCGGCGGTGCGCTATCCGCGCGGCAGCGGGCCGGGTGTCGCGGTGCGTCCCGAGCTCGAGCCGCTCCCGTTCGGGGAAGGCGAGGTACGCCGCAAGGGACGCCGCGTGGCGATCCTCGCGTTCGGCACGCTGCTCAAGCCGGCGCTCGAGGCGGGCGACGCGCTCGACGCCACGGTGGTGAACATGCGTTTCGTGAAGCCGCTCGACGCCGACCTCGCGGCGCGCATGGCGCGCGAGCACGAGCTGATCGTCACGGTGGAGGAGAACGCCGTCATGGGCGGAGCCGGAAGCGCGGTCGCGGAGGCGCTTTCCGCGGCAGCGATCGCCACCCCTGTCCTGCGGCTCGGCCTGCCCGACCGCTTCGTCGATCACGGCGATCAGGGGCAGCTCCTCGCGACGGTGGGGCTCGACGCAGGCGGCATCGCCGCCGCCGTGCGCGCCCGGCTCGCCTGAACGATTCCCGCGATCGCGGTGCGGGAATGCGTCGCGCCGCTGCAGCGTTGAAAAGGGCCGGAACGGGCCGCATGTTAAAATCATCCAATCTGAGCCAACGAAGAGAGGCTCGATCCATGAATACCCGCGACCCCCTCGCCATTCCCGACGTCCAGAGCGCCGAGGACAAGCGCAAGCTCGCGATCGACAAGGTCGGCATCAAGGGCATCCGCCATCCCGTGCGCATCGCCGAGCGCGGCGGCGGCACGCAGCATACGGTCGCCATGTTCAACATGTACGTGGGCCTGCCGCACCAGTTCAAGGGCACGCACATGTCCCGCTTCGTCGAGATCCTGAACGCGCACGAGCGCGAGATCTCGGTCGACACTTTCAAGCTGATGCTGGGCGAGATGGTGCAGCGTCTCGAGGCCGAATCGGGGCACATCGAGATGCGCTTCCCGTATTTCGTGAGCAAGGCGGCGCCCGTGTCGGGCGTGCAGAGCCTGATGGATTACGACGTGACCTTCACCGGCGAGGTCGAGAAGGGCAGCAAGTGCTTCAAGATGACCGTGGTCGTCCCGGTCACGAGCCTGTGCCCGTGCTCCAAGCGCATCTCCGAGTACGGCGCGCACAACCAGCGCTCGCACGTGACGATCAGCGCGCGCACCCGCGGCTTCGTGTGGATCGAGGAGCTGGTGGAGATCGCCGAGCGCAACGCCTCGAGCGAGCTCTACGGCCTGCTCAAGCGCCCCGACGAGAAGCACGTCACCGAGCGCGCCTACGACAACCCGAAGTTCGTCGAGGACCTGGTGCGCGACGTCGCCGCGGAGCTCAACCGCGACGACCGCATCGACTGGTACGTAGTCGAGTCAGAGAACTTCGAGTCGATCCACAACCACTCGGCATACGCCAGGATCGAGAAGGACAAGCGGGAAAAGCCCGCCCGCTAGAACCGCTTCGTCAGCACCATCGTGCCGCCGTCGCGGCGCATTTGCATGCGGTTCAGGAAGCTCATGCCGAGCAGCGCGACGCCCGGGCTCGCGCCGTCCATGACCACCGCGTCGACGTTGCTGATGGTGATGTCGCCCACGCGCACGGTATCCAGCTTCAATTTGTAGGCGGCTGCGACGCCGTTCGCGGTCGACAAGAGGTTCGGCTCGCCCTTGCGGTAGTCGATCGCGAGGCGCACCGCGTCGGCGGTGGAGAGCGCGACCCACGTGGCGCCGGTGTCGACGAGGAAGCGCATCTGCCCCCCGTTCACCTGGCCGTTCACGAAGAAATGCCCGCGGCTGTCGGCGGCCAGTGTCACGGTCTGCTGCGAGGAGCCGCCCGGCGCGGCGACGTAGACCTGACCCATCTTCAGCACGCGCTTGCGGCCGTCGATCTCGAGGGTGGCCTGGTCGCGCTCGGTGCCGAGCAGCGTCACGCCCTCGTCGGTTTTCTGGCCCTCGTGCAGGGTGCGCGGCTGCCCGCCGTTGATCGAGACGACCGCTTTGCCGGGAAACAGCCCCACGACGTTCACGTCGGTGGCGAGCGCCGGGGCGGCGCAGAGGAAAAGCGCCGAGCATGCAATACTATGACGCATCCGGTTCATCGCTTTCTCCATGAAGCCCGTTGCGATTTTCCGCCATTTCGGCACCGAAGGGCCGGGGTATTTTGCCACATACCTCGACGATCACCGCATACCCTGGCGCCTCGTGAAGATCGACGCCGGCGAGCCCGTTCCGGCCGACCCCGGCCCTTATTCGGGCCTGGTCTTCATGGGCGGACCGATGAGCGTCAACGACGAGCTGCCGTGGATCCCGCGGGTGCTCGCGTTGATCGACGCGGCGGTGAGGGCCAACATCCCCGTGCTCGGGCATTGCCTCGGCGGCCAGTTGATATCCAGGGCGCTGGGCGGCAGGGTCGAGCGCAATCCGGTGAAGGAGATCGGCTGGGGTCGCGTGACGGTGGAGGCCAATCCCCAGGCGCGCGAGTGGTTCGGCGACCTGAAGCAGTTCGATTCGTTCCACTGGCACGGCGAGACCTTCTCGATCCCGCCGGGCGCCGTGCGCCTCGCGGCGAGCCCGTATTGCGTCAACCAGGCGTTCGCGCTCGGCAACCATCTCGGGATGCAGTGCCACGTCGAGATGACGCCCGAGATGATCCGAACCTGGTGCCGCGGCTGGAAGCAGGAGGGCATCGTCGGCAGGGCGCCTTCGGTGCAGACGCCGGCCGAGATGCAGATGGACCTCGGTCGCCGCGTCGACGCGCTGAACGGGATCGCGCGGCGCGTGTACGACCGCTGGATCCGGGGCCTCGCCTAGTCAATCCCTGAAGTTGTTGAACTGCACCGGGATGTCGGTCACCTGCTTGCGCAGGAACTGGATGACGGTCTGCAGGTCGTCCTTCTTGGCCCCGGAGACGCGCACGGCGGCGCCCTGGATGCTCGCCTGCACCTTGAGCTTGCTGTCCTTGACCAGCTTGACGATCTGCTTGGCGCGCTCCTGCTCGATGCCGGAGCGGACGTTGACCGGCTGCTTCATCTTGTCGCCGCCGATCTTCTCGATACCCTGGGGATCGAAGGCGCGCACGTCGACGCCGCGCTTGGCGCACTTGGTCATGAACAGCTCGGCGACCTGCTTGAGCTTGAAATCGTCGTCCGCGTAGAACGTCAGCGCCAGCTCGTTCTGCTCGATGCGGGCGTCCGAGCCGCGGAAGTCGAAGCGGTTCGCGATCTCCTTGTTCGCCTGGTCGACGGCGTTACGCAGCTCGACCTTGTTCACCTCGGAAACGATATCGAAGGAGGGCATGTCAACCTCACTGGAACGGGCAATTATAGCGACAGGCTTCGAGAGGTGATCCCATGAGACCAACGCGATCGCGATCCTGGTTTTCCCGGTTCGCCAAATGGACTGCGAGGACCGCGGGAAGGCCGTCCGCGTTCGCCGTCGCCGCGGCCGTCATCGTCGTCTGGGGCGTCACCGGGCCGGTCTTCGGCTTCAGCGATACCTGGCAGCTCGTGATCAACACCGGCACCACCATCGTGACCTTCCTCATGGTGTTCCTGATCCAGAACACCCAGAACCGCGACTCGGAAGCGATCCAGGTGAAGCTCGACGAGATCATCCGCTCGATCAACGGAGCGCATACCGCGCTGCTCGATCTCGAAGAGCTCGAGGAGGAGGAGCTCGACGCGATCCACCGCGAGTATTGCCGGCTCGCGGAGCGCGCGCGGCGCGACCTGCGCCACGGCAAGTACGACACCGGGACACCCGAGATCCGGGTCAAATCTCCACGATCAGGTCGGCGCGGAAGCCCGTAGGCTCCCCGGGGTAGCCGCGCGGATTGCACACCACCCGCGTGCCCTTCACCTCGTAATCGAACGCGGTGTGGGTATGCCCGTGGATCCACAGCGCGGCGCGACCCATGAGCGGCGAAAGGTCCAGCACGAAGCCCGGGTTGGCGGGGTGCCCCATGTACGCGGGCGCGATGGAGTTCGGGTGCGGTGCGAAGTGCGTGATGACCACCGTGCGCCCCCCGAACGGCTCGTACAGCTTGCGTTCGAGCCAGGCGCGATGCTTGCGGCACAGCGCCATCGCGTGCTCGGGGGTGAAGTTGCGGCCGTCGAACCGGATCTTCGCGTAGTCGGGGTTCTTCGCGCGCGCTTCTTCGACGACCGCGGGGCGCGCCGCGTCCGGGACCAGCGTGTAGTCGGTCCATAGCGTGCAGCCGAGGAAGCGAACGTCGTCGGTGATGGCTTCCTTGCAGTCGAGCAAGCGCACGCGCGCCCCGGCCGCCTTCCTCAGCGACTCGTTGGCCCGATCGAATTCGTGGTCGTAGTACTCGTGGTTGCCGGGGACGTACAGCACCGGAGCGCGGAAGCTGCGCTCGGCCCAGTCCACGCCCGCGCCGCCGTTCGCGATATCGCCGGCGAGCACCACCAGGTCCGCGGACGAGGCGGCGGGCTCGAAGGGCGCCACTTCGAGATGAATGTCCGAGAGGACGAGAATGCGCATCCGCTCATTATCCGCGCCCCCGATCGCGTGGCACGGTGAACGACGTCACATCCGGGTGCGCCGGGACCGGTCGTCCCGAGCCCTAGCGACGCTTGGTCTTGAGCTTCGCCGCGATGCGCATCCTGAGCGCGTTCAGCCGGATGAAGCCGGCGGCGTCGGCCTGGTTGTAGGCCCCGCGGTCGTCCTCGAAGGTCGCGATCGCGGGATCGAACAGCGAGTCGTCCGACTGTCGGCCGACGACCATGACGTTGCCCTTGTAGAGCTTGACGCGCACCTTGCCGTTCACGCTCGCCTGCGACGCGTCGATCATGGTCTGCAGCATCCGGCGCTCGGGGCTCCACCAGTAGCCGTTGTAGATCAGCGAGGCGTAGCGCGGCATGAGCTCGTCCTTGAGGTGCGCGACCTCGCGGTCCAGGCACAGCGACTCGATCGCGCGGTGGGCCTTGAGCATGATGGTCCCGCCGGGCGTCTCGTAGCAGCCGCGCGACTTCATGCCGACGTAGCGGTTCTCGACCAGGTCGAGACGCCCGATGCCGTGCTGGCCGCCGAGCTCGTTCAGGCGCGCGAGCGCAGCGCCGGGCGTCAGGGTCTTGCCGTCGACGGCGACGATGTCGCCGCAGCGGTACTCCAGCTCGACGACCTGGGGCCGATCGGGCGCCTTCTCCGGCGACACCGTCCAGCGCCACATGTCCTCCTCGGGCTCGCGCGAAGGATCCTCGAGAATGCGGCCCTCGTACGAGATGTGCAGCAGGTTCGCGTCCATCGAATAGGGCGAGCCGCCCTTCTTCTTGCCTTCGATCGGGATGCCGTGCTTCTCGGCGTACGCGAGCAGCGTCTCCCGGGACGTCAGGTCCCACTCTCGCCAGGGCGCGATCACGTGGATGCCGGGCTCGAGGGCGTAGTAGCCGAGCTCGAAGCGCACCTGGTCGTTGCCCTTGCCGGTCGCGCCATGGGCGACCGCGTCGGCACCGGTCTTGCGCGCGATCTCGATCTGGCGCTTGGCGATCAGCGGCCGCGCGATCGACGTGCCGAGCAGGTATTCGCCCTCGTAGATCGTGTTCGCACGGAACATCGGGAACACGAAGTCGCGCGCGAACTCCTCGCGCAGATCGTCGATGAAGATCTCCTTCACGCCGAGCGCCTTGGCCTTGGCGCGCGCGGGCTCGAGCTCCTCGCCCTGGCCGATGTCGGCGGTGAAGGTCACCACCTCGCAGCGGTAGACGTCCTGCAGCCACTTCAGGATCACCGAGGTGTCGAGCCCGCCGGAATACGCGAGCACGACCTTCCTGATCCCGTCTTCTTTTCCTTTCATCCCTCGCCTTTCAGGTTCGTTCGATTTTTCCGAGCAGCAAGAACTCCATGAGCGCCTTCTGCGTGTGCAGCCGGTTCTCGGCCTCATCCCACACGACGCTCTGCGGGCCGTCGATCACTTCCGCGGCGACTTCCTCGCCGCGGTGGGCGGGCAGGCAGTGCATGAACAGCGCGTCCCGCTTCGCCGCGCGCATCATGTCGGCGTCGACCTGCCAGTCCTGGAAATCGCGCTTGCGCTCCTCGTTCTCGGCCTCGAAGCCCATGCTGGTCCAGACGTCGGTCGTCACCAGGTCCGCGCCGCGCGCGGCATCCATGGGGTCGGAGAAGCTCTCGTAGTGGCTGTCGTCGTAGATGCCGGCGCGCTCGGGCTCGACCTCGTAGCCCGGCGGCGTCGAGACGTGCACGTTGAAGTCCAGGATAGTCGCCGCCTGCAGCCAGGTGTTGCAGACGTTGTTCGAGTCGCCGATCCACGCGACCGTCTTTCCGCGTATCGGCCCCCGCTCCTCGATGTAGGTGTAGATATCGGCCATCACCTGGCACGGGTGGTACTCGTTGGTGAGGCCGTTGATCACCGGGACGCGCGAGTTGGCGGCGAAGCGCTCGATGATGTCCTGCTCGAAAGTGCGCACCATGATCAGGTCGCACATGCGCGAGATCACCTGCGCCGCGTCCTCGACCGGCTCTCCGCGGCCGAGCTGCGAGTCGCGCGTGTACAGGTAGATCGCGGCGCCGCCGAGCTGGTGCATGCCCGCCTCGAAGGACATGCGAGTGCGGGTCGAGGGCTTCTCGAAGATCATCGCGAGCGTCCGGTCCTCGAGCGGCCAGTAGCGCTCGTAGCGCTTGAACCTGTCCTTGATCCAGCGCGTGCGCGCGTACACGTGCTCGTATTCCTCGCGCTGCAGGTCGCGGAATTCCAGGTAGTGCCGCGGTTTGTGCTCGGCCGGCATGTCAGGCGCGCGCGGCGCTCGCCGCCGCGGCGGGCTCGGCGAGGAAGCCGCGGATCAGCGGCACCAGGCCCGACAGCAGCTGACGCACCTCGGCCTCCGAGATGACGAGCGCCGGAAGCAGCCGCACCACATTGTCCATGGTGACGTTGATCAGCAGCGCCTGCTCCAGCGCGCGGCCGACGAGGACGCCGCAGGGGCGGTCGAGCTCGATGCCGATCATCAGCCCGTGGCCGCGGACGTCGGCGACGCCGGGGACGCCGGCGAGCTGCTCGCGCAGCCCGGAGAGCAGCAGGGCGCCCATGCGCGCGGCGTTCTCGAGCAGGCCTTCCTCCTCGACGATGCTGAGCGTGGCGAACGCCGCCGCGCACGCGAGCGGGTTCCCGCCGAAGGTCGACCCGTGGTTGCCCGGCTCGAACACCCGCGCCGCCGCGCCGCGCGCCAGGCACGCGCCGATCGGCAGGCCCGACCCCAGGCCCTTGGCGAGCGGCATCACGTCGGGGAGCACGCCCGCGTGCTGGTAGACGAACCAGCGGCCGGTGCGGCCGAGGCCGCACTGCACCTCGTCGACCATGAGCAGCCAGCCCTGGCGGTCGCACAGCTCGCGCAGCTCGCGCAGGTACTGGAGACTCGAGATGTTGATGCCGCCTTCGCCCTGGATGGGCTCGACCAGGACGGCGACGATATTCCGGTCCGCCGCCGCCACTCGGCGCACGGCCTCGATGTCGTTGAACGGGACGCGCACGAAGCCGGGCACGAGCGGCTCGAATCCCTTCTGCACCTTGCGGTTGCCCGTGGCCGAGAGCGTCGCGAGCGTCCTGCCGTGGAACGCCTTGTCCATGACCACGATCGCGGGCGACTCGATCCCTTTCTTGTGGCCGTAGAGGCGCGCGATCTTGATCGCCGCCTCGTTCGCCTCGCAGCCGGAGTTGCAGAAGAAGACGTTGTCCATCCCGCTGATCGCGGCGAGCTTGTCGGCGAGCTTCTCCTGCTCGGCGATGCCGTACAGGTTAGACACGTGGATGAGCCGCGCCGCCTGCTCGGCGATCACGCGCACCAGCCCGGGATGGGCGTGGCCGAGCGTGTTCACGGCGATTCCGGCCAGCGCGTCGAGATAGCGCCGACCCGCGTCGTCCCAGACCCATACCCCTTCCCCGCGGGTAAAGGAAACAGGAAGCCGGCTGTAAGTATTCATCACATGGGACATGAGTCACCCGTCGTTCTGTTCTCGGGCGGCCTTGGGCCGCACCCGGTTGCTCGAGGCACGCCGCGTTGCGGCGCGCGCGGTTCGGTCTACGCGGGTGGGCGGCGTCGTCGGGTGTCGCGCCGAATGAACGACGACGCGCCGGTCGGGGGCGCGCCCTTTTGCAAATATCCGATCATGTCGTCGCTCAGTGCGATAAAATTTCTCTGAAACGCCAACAGCTTAGCATAATCACTCCGGGATGGGAACGCGCCTCACAGTGTTCAACCAGAAAGGCGGCGTGGGCAAGACGACCACGACGCTCAACCTGGGCGCGGCGCTCGCCCGGATCGGCCTGTTGCCGGTGCTGGTCGATCTCGACGCGCAGGCGCATCTGACGTCCATCCTGAACCCCATCTCCTCGAGCAAGGAGAGCCTCTTCACCCTGTACAGCGAATCGAAGCCGCTCGCGGGCATCGCGCGGCCCGTGGCCTTCGGCGGGCAGCTCCTGCCCGCGCACACCGAGCTCATCAAGATCGACTCGATGTTCGGCAAGGGGCCCGACGTCCTGAACCGCCTGAAGCAGGGCCTGGATGCCAATTACGAGAGCTCGCAGCCCGTCGTGATCGATTGCAGCCCCATGCTGGGCGTGCTCTCGCTATCCGCGGTGTTCGCGACCGAGCGCGTGCTGGTGCCGGTGTCGGCCGACTATCTCGCTATGAAGGGCGCGGTGGCGCTGGAGAAGACCTTGAAGGCGCTCGAGCACGTCCTCAAGCAGCGCGTCGAGCGGCGCTACGTGATCACGCGCTTCGACTCGCGGCGGCGCATGGCGCACGACATCGCGGCCCAGCTCGGCGAGCGCTTCGGCGCCGAGCTGTGCGAGACGCGCATCGCGGAGTCGGTCGGTATCGCCGAGAGCCCGGCGTTCGGCAAGGACGTCTTCAGCCACGACCCCGACGGTCGCGGCGCGCAGGACTACGCGCGGCTGCTGGAGGAGCTTCGTTCGAGCGGGTTCTGGAACGTCTGAGCCGACGGCGTGCGCTGTCAGCGCTATTTCGAGATCAGCGAGATCACGTCTTCGAAGCTGGCGGCCGCGGCTGAGGAGCGCTTGGCCGGCTGCATCATCGCGGGCTGCATGATGCTGCACTCGAGGATCTCGCAGTGGAGGTACATCTGGCGGAGCTTGCGCTCGGCGTCGGCTTCGTCGCGGCCGTGGATCATGAGGTGCTCGACCACCATGCCGTCGCGGGTGCGGATGCGGAACCCGTATTTTGTGGTCGTCGAAGACAGCGACATAACCCTGCTCCCCTCGGGTCTTTTGTCGTGTTGTAGCACACGGCCCCGGGGAAAGCACGTGATTTTTGCGCTGCCGCTCAGGCGAGCGCCTGGAGCCCTTTCTCCTCGGCGGGCTTGAGCACCCTGAGGCAGGGCAGATAGCCGTCGTAGACGATGCCGTGCAGCTCCACCCGGTTCTGCGACCGCAGCAGCCCGACCAGGTACGTGACGATGTCCCGGGTGATGACCTGGCCCGGCACGAGTACGGGTATTCCCGGGGGGTAGGGGACGATCTGGTCCGCGCACACCCGGTTCAGCAGCTCGCGGCGCACGCGGTCGCGCTCGTCGACCAGGGGCACCAGCTCGCCGCCGCAGTAGAACGCATCCCGCGGCAGGTAGCGCAGCCGCGTGAACCCGGGAATCTCGGGGAAGCGGTAGAGCCGCCGCGGCGCCCGGCCCTCTCGGGCGATGCGCATGAGCGCGTCGTAGAGGCGCGAGACCTTGCTGCGGGTCGTGCCGATGGTGAGCAGCAGGGTCACCGTGTTGAAGGTCGATTTCTCGACCTGGATGTTGTACCGGTCGAAGAGCTGCCTTTGCAGGTCTTCGACCGTATACCCGCAGCTCGTGATATCGACGGTCACCTTCGTGGGATCGAGACGGATGCCGTCGCTGCGGACTTTTTCGGGCAGCAGCTCCTCGAGCTCGAGCACCCGGAACACGCCGGTCGAGTTGATCTGACCGCGCAGCTCCTGCGACAGCATCAGCGTGCGCGACAGCAGCTTGTAGCCCTCCATCACGGCCTGCTTGCGGGCGACGTCGAGGCTCGCGATCATGCTGTACTGCGGGCTCGTCGACGTATGCATGTTGAAGTTCTCGCGGAACAGGTGCTCGTTGAACGCCGGGTCGTTGACGTGGATCATCGACGCCTGCGAGAACGCCGAAAGCACCTTGTGCGTGCTCTGCGTCGCGTAGTCCGCGCCCGCCTCGAGCGCGGTCGGACGGAACGACGGGTGAAAGCGCGCGAACCCGTACCAGGCCTCGTCGACGATCACCTTGATGCCCTTCGCGTGCGCCGCCTCGACGATGGGCTTCAGGTCGTAGCGCAAGCCGTCGTAGGTGCACGAGGTGAGGATCAGCGCCTGCGCGTCCGGGTGCTTGCGGATCGCGGCGAGGATGGTCTTCTTCGGCACCGGGCCGTAGAGGCTGTACTTGGCGTTGACCGACGAGTCCAGGTAGATCGGGTGGGCGCCCGAGAGCACCACGCCGTGGTGCACCGACTTGTGGCAGTTGCGGTCGAGCAGCAGCTTCTCGCCGGGCGCGAGCAGCGTCTGGAAGATGACCTTGTTCGCCGTCGAAGTGCCGTTGGTCGCGAAAAACGTGCGCCGCGCGCCGAACGCCTTGGCCGCGATGGTCTGGGCCTCGGCGATCACGCCGGTCGGCTCCATGAGCGAGTCGAGCATCTTCACCGAGACCGACAGGTCCGCGTCGAACACGTGCTCGCCCATGAAGTCGTAGAAGTCGTTGACCCACGGGCTGCCGCGCAGGCTCTCGCCCGAGGAGTGCCCCGGCGTGTGCCACGAGTCCTTCGCCATCCAGACGTAGTTCTTGAGCTGGTCGTAGAAGGGCGTGCGCGAGCGCTCCTGGATCTGCGCGTTCAGGATACGGTACATGCCGCGGTAGTCGCGCTCCTCGCGGTAGAAGTAGCCGTCGACGGCCTCGGCGAACAGCGTGTCGACGATCTCGTCCTCCTGCTCCTGCGCGATCAGGATGTAGACGTCGAGCTCCGGACGGAAGCGCGTGATGCGCTGGACGAGCTCGAGCGCAGACGCCTGCTCCTTCTTCGTGCTTGGATTCTTGAGGGTGTAGAGCTTGTCGTCGACCACCACCGCCTGCAGGTCGCCGTCGCGCTCGATCACGGCGAGCGCCTCGCGCGCCGTGGTCACGCCCTGGAACGTGATGCCGACGGGATTGTCGAGGGAGCGTGCCGCGGCGTTCAGGCCCTTGACGAACTCCTTCAGGACCAGCGGCTCGTCGTTGATGATCAGGACGCGGCTGACCGGCTTCTTCATCACGGCGCGAAAAAAAAGGCGGCCGGGGCCGCCTTCCTTCGGTTTCGGGCGCTCGGTGGAGAGCTAGCCCGCGAGCGCGCGGATGCGCGCCGCGAGCCGGCTCTTGTGCCGGGCCGCCTTGTTCTTGTGGATGATGTTCTTGTCCGCGACGCGATCGACGACGCTCGCGGCTTCGCGGAACGCCTTCTGAGCGGCCGCCTTGTCGCCGGCGCCGATCGCCTTCACGACATTCTTCAGCGCGGTGCGGAGCGCCGAGCGCTGCCCGGCGTTGTGCTTGCGGCGCTTCTCGGCCTGGCGCGCCGCCTTGCGCGCGCCCTTGGTGCGCGCGGATTTCTTCGCCGTTTTCGTTCCTGCGGTGGTGGCCATGCTGGGTGCGGCTCCGGGGAAAGGGCGAAATTCTAATGGCTGCAAGGGGCTGGCGCAAGGCCGGCGAGTATCGGACGGATAGCGAAAGCTATAATGCCGCGCATGAATCTGCTCAGGGCGGCCGCGACGGTGAGCGCGATGACGTTCATCTCGCGGGTCACCGGCCTGATACGCGACATGCTCATCGCCGCGATGTTCGCGGCCAGTCCCGCGACAGACGCCTTCGTCGTTGCATTCCGCATCCCGAACCTGCTGCGGCGCCTGTTCGCCGAGGGGGCCTTCTCGCAGGCCTTCGTGCCGCTGCTCGCCGAGTACAAGAACAGGCGGGGCGAGGAGGAAACCCGGCGCCTGATCGACCGCACGGCGACGACGCTGGCGCTCGCGCTCCTTGCGGTCACCGCGATCGGGGTGGTGATCTCGCCGTTGCTGATCTATCTGAGCGCCCCCGGCTTCTCGGGAGACCCCGCGAAGTTCGACCTGACCGTCAGGATGCTGCGCATCACCTTCCCGTACATCCTGTTCATCTCGCTCGTCTCCTTCGCGAGCAGCATCCTGAATACCTGGAGCCGATTCGCGGTGCCGGCATTCACGCCGACCCTGCTCAACCTGAGCTTCATCGCCGGCGCGCTGCTGTTCGCGCCGTACTTTCACCCGCCGATCGTGGTGCTCGCCTGGTCGGTATTCGCGGGCGGCGTGCTCCAGCTCGCGTTCCAGATCACGGGGCTGCTGCGCCTGCGTCTCCTGCCGCGCCCGGCGTTCACCTGGAACGATCCCGGTGTCCGGCGGATCCTGGTCCTGATGGGGCCGGCGGTGATCGGCGTATCGGTGGGCCAGCTGAGCCTGCTGATCAACACGATCTTCGCGTCGTTCCTGGAGAACGGGAGCGTCACGTGGCTCTATTACGCCGATCGGCTCATGGAGTTTCCGACCGCGCTCCTCGGAGTTGCGCTCGGGACCGTCCTGCTTCCCAGCCTCGCGAAGCACCACGCCGACGCGAACACGGCCGAATATTCCAGGCTGCTCGATTGGGGCTTGCGCCTGACGTTCATGCTCGCGGCGCCGGCCGCGCTCGCGCTCGCGATCCTGTCCGTGCCCCTGATCACCACGCTGTTCTACCACGGAATATTCACCGAGCAGCACGTCTTCATGACGCGCCGGGCGCTGGTCGCTTACGCGGTCGGCCTGCTCGGGCTGATCCTCGTGAAGGTGCTGGCGCCGGGGTTCTATGCGCGGCAGAATATCGCGACGCCGGTCCGCATCGCGATCCTCACGCTCTTCGTCACGCAAGTCATGAACGCGGCCTTCATCGTCCCGCTCAAGCACGCCGGACTGGCGCTGTCGATCGGGCTCGCCGCGTGCCTGAACGCGGGCCTGCTGTACCGCCAGCTGCGCCAGCACGGCATCTATGCGCCGCAGCCCGGATGGAGCACGTTCGGGCTGAAGGTGTCGGCGGCCCTGATGGCGATGGGCGCGGTGCTGTGGCTCGCGATGGGCCCGGAATCGTGGTGGCTCGCGGCCGGCAGCGCGAGCCGGGCCGCCGCGCTCGCCGGACTGGTGCTCGCCGGCGTCGTCGTTTATTTCGGTGCGCTGTGGGCGCTCGGCTTCCGCGCCCGCGATTTCGTCCTGCGCGCGCCCGGGACATGACGCCGCAGCTGGAGCGCTTCGCCGAGATCGTCTCGCGCGAGCAGTTCGACCTGGCCGAGGCGAGCCTGCTGCTCGCGCAGGACGCGTATCCCGGCATGGACGTCGGCGGCTACCTCGGCCGGCTCGACGATATCGCGGGTGCGATCCGCAGACGGCTTGCCGGCGACGCCTTCGCCGAGCAGAAGGTGCTGGCGCTCAATTACTACCTGTTCAACGAGCTGCGCTACTGCGGGAACATCGACGACTATTACGATCCCCGAAACAGCTACCTCAACGAGGTCATGGAGCGGCGCACGGGAATCCCGATCACGCTCTCGATCGTGTACCTCGAGATCGGCAGGCGCATCGGCCTGAACCTGAAGGGCGTGTCGTTTCCGGGCCACTTCCTGGTGAAGCTCTCGGTGAAGCGTGGCGAGCTGGTGCTCGATCCCTTCATCGGCGGGGAAGCGCAGTCCGAGGCCGACCTGCGGCAGCGCCTGGCGCAGGTGCTGCCCGCGGCGCAGGCCGAGCGCGCGAAGCTCGAGCAATACCTGGAGCCCGCGACGCCCCGCCAGATCATCGCCCGGGTGCTGCGCAACCTCAAGAACATCTACACGCAGACGCGCAAGCTCGAGGCCGCGCTGGCGGTCATGCACCGCATGCTGCTCGTCGTGCCGGAGTCCGCCGAGGAGCTGCGCGACCGGGGGATGCTGTACCAGCAGCTCGAGTGCTTCCGGCCGGCCCTGTCGGACCTGCAGAACTACCTGAGGCGTCGTCCCGACGCCCCCGATGCGACGGAGATCCACGGCAAGATCGTGGAGTTGAGGCAGGCGAGCGCGAAACTCAATTGACGCCCGGGGCTCGCGCGGCGCGTGCGCCGGCCGGGCCTTCCATTCTTTCGCGAAGAGCCCGCTTCAATCCCAGCATGAAGAACACCTCGGCCACGAGGAACACCGGCGCGACGAAGACCTGCAGCACGTTGTCGACGAGCGCCGGCCGGCGCCCTTCGAAGACATGACCCACCAGCTGGAAGATCCAGCCGCCGACGAAGAACGCGGCAAACCAGCTCCAGCCCGCTGCGGTTCCCGACGATCCGGCGACCGACGCCGCCTCGAGCAGCGCCAGGACGACGGCCGCCGTGGCGAGCCCGATGGCGACGTCGAGGATCACATAGTAGAGAAGCACCGCTGCAGCGAGCGCGTGCGCAAGCGTCGCGCCGCCGCCGAGGGCGACCCAGTGCAGCGGTATGAAGATCGCGAACACGATCGCCGGCACGCCGATGAAATGCGTCGCGCGGTTCCACCGGTTGCGGTGGTACGCGGCGTAGACCGACATCTGCCGGGCGAGCGCGTCCATGACGGCAGGATGTTACGCTCGTTCCGGTCGACCGGAAAAGCCGCTATAATTCAAAACTTTGCAGCTTTTCCCGGTCCCTCGATGCTTCTCACCCACGGCGCTCCACGCGCCGCGCTCCCCGCGGTCGCGGCCACGATTGGCAACTTCGACGGCGTGCACCTCGGACACCAGGCGATGCTCGGGCGGCTCGACGCGGCGGCCCGCGCCAGGCGGCTCGCGAGCTGCGTGCTGACGTTCGAGCCGCATCCGCGCGAGTATTTCTCGCCCGCGAGCGCTCCGACGCGCCTCTCGTCGCTGCGCGAGAAGTGCGCGCTGCTCGACTCGCACGGCGTCGAGCGCGTCCACGTGCTGCGCTTCAATCGCGCCCTGGCGGGGCTCGCCCCCGACGCGTTCGTGCGCGAGGTCCTCGTGCGGGCGCTCAAGGCGCGCTGGGTGCTGGTCGGGGAGGATTTTCGCTTCGGGTCGCGGCGCGCCGGAGACGCGGCGCAGCTGCGCCGGCTCGCCGAAGCCCAGGGCGTGGAGGTGGAGACGATGCCCGACGTGAGGCACGGGGGGCTGCGCGTGTCGAGCTCGGCCGTGCGCCGGGCGCTCGAGTTGGGCGACCTGGCCGGCGCCGAGGCGCTGCTCGGCCGCCCCTATGGCATCAGCGGGCGCGTGGTCCACGGCGACAAGCTGGGACGCGCGCTCGGCTTCGCGACCGCGAACGTGCAGCTGCGGCACAACCGTCCGCCGCTCACCGGGATCTACGCGGTGCGCGTGCACGGCGTGGCCGACGCGGCCCTTCCGGGAGTGGCGAGCCTGGGCGTTCGTCCGACCGTCACCGCGAGCGGCAAGGCGGTCCTGGAGGTGCACGTGTTCGATTTTTCCGCCGATCTCTACGGCAGGCATCTGCGCGTGGACTTTCTGCACAAGATCCGCGACGAGGAGAAATATCCCGACCTCGAGACGCTGCGCGCGCAGATCGCGCGCGACTGCGACGCGGCGAGGGCGTTGCTCACGGAGTCCCGGCATGTCTGAGAAGAAGGAGGACTACCGGGCGACGCTGAACCTGCCCGACACGCCGTTCCCGATGCGCGGCGATCTCGCCAGGCGCGAGCCGCAGTGGGTGAAGGAGTGGCACGAGCGCCGTGTCTACCAGAAGGTGCGCGCGGCGAGCCGCGGCCGGCCGAAGTTCGTGCTGCACGACGGCCCGCCGTACGCGAACGGCGACATCCACATCGGCACGGCGATGAACAAGGTCCTGAAGGACATCATCGTCAAGTCGCGCAACATGGCGGGCTTCGACGCGGTCTACGTGCCGGGCTGGGACTGCCACGGCATGCCGATCGAGGTGCAGATCGAGAAGACCTACGGCAAGAACATCCCGGTCGAGGAGACGCAGCGCCGCGCGCGGGCGTACGCGGCCGAGCAGATCGAGCGGCAGAAGAAGGATTTTCAGCGTCTCGGGGTGCTCGCCGACTGGGAGCATCCCTACCTGACCATGGACTTCGCCAACGAGGCCGCGGAGATCCGCACGTTGGGCAAGCTGCTTGCGAAGGGCTACGTGTACCGCGGCCTGAAGCCCGTCAACTGGTGCTTCGATTGCGGCTCGGCGCTCGCGGAGGCCGAGGTCGAGTACATGGACCGCAGGGACTTCGCGATCGACGCCGGGTTTCCGTTCGCCGAGCCCGAGAAGATCGCGAAGGCATTCGGGCTGCTGGAGCTGCCCACGACCCGGGGCTGGATCGTGATCTGGACGACCACGCCCTGGACCCTTCCGGGAAACCAGGCGCTGAACGTCCATCCCGAGTTCACCTACGAGCTCGTGGACACGAGCGCCGGGCTTCTGATCCTCGCGGCCGAGCTGCGCGAGGCGTGCCTCGCCCGCTATGGCCTCGAGGGCAGGCCCATCGCGAGCTGCAAAGGCACGGCCCTCGAGCGCATCGCGTTCCGGCATCCGTTCTACGACCGCCTCGCGCCGGTGTACCTCGGCGACTACGTGACGCTCGAGCAGGGCACGGGCATCGTCCACAGCGCGCCCGCGTACGGCGTCGAGGACTTCGTCTCGTGCCGGCGCTACGGGATGAAGGACGAGGAGATCCTGACGCCCGTGCTCGGCGACGGCACGTACGCGCCGTCGCTGCCGCTCTTCGGCGGCATGAGCATCTGGAAGGCGAACCCGAAGATCGTCGACAAGCTGCGCGAGGCCGGTGCCCTGTTCAACGCCGAGGAGCAGTCCCACAGCTACATGCACTGCTGGCGCCACAAGACGCCGGTGATCTACCGCGCCACCACCCAATGGTTCGCCGGGATGGACGACGTGCCGGGATACGAGGGCGTGAAGCCGGCCGAGAGCCTGCGCGCCACCGCGCTGCGCGCGGTCGATGCTACGCGCTTTTATCCGTCATGGGGCCAGGCGCGGCTTCACGGCATGATCGCCAACCGTCCGGACTGGACGCTCTCGCGCCAGCGGCAGTGGGGCGTGCCCATGCCGTTCTTCATCGAGCGCGAGACCGGCGCCCTGCACCCGCGAACGCTGGAGCTGCTGGAGGCGGTCGCGAAAAAGGTGGAGCAGGGCGGGATCGAGGCCTGGCAGCGCGTCGAGCCGGCCGAGCTGCTGGGCGCCGATGCGGCGCGCTACGAGAAGGTGAAGGACACGCTCGACGTGTGGTTCGATTCGGGCTCGACGCACGAGACCGTGCTGCGCGGCTCGCACGCAGCGGAGCTAAAGTTCCCCGCCGATCTCTACCTCGAGGGGTCGGACCAGCATCGCGGCTGGTTCCATTCGTCGCTGCTGGTCTCCTGCATGCTGAACGCGCGCGCGCCCTACGACGCGCTGCTCACGCACGGCTTCGTCGTCGACGGCCAGGGCCGCAAGATGTCGAAATCGCTGGGCAACGTCGTGGCGCCGCAAAAAGTGTCCGAAACCCTGGGCGCCGAGATCCTGCGGCTCTGGGTCGCCTCGACCGACTACTCGGGCGAACTGTCGATCTCGGACGAGATCCTGAAGCGCGTCGTAGAATCGTACCGCCGCATCCGCAACACGCTGCGTTTTCTTCTCGCCAACCTCTCGGACTTCGACCCGGAGCGCGACGCGCTCCCGCCCGCGCAGTGGCTCGAGATCGACCGCTACGCGGTGGCGCTCGCGGCCGACGTCCAGGCCGGGATCCTCGCGGACTACGAGCGCTACGAGTTCCACCCGGCGGTGGCGCGGCTGCAGACGTTCTGCTCGGAGGACCTGGGCGCGTTCTATCTCGACATCCTGAAGGACAGGCTCTATACCACGCGCGCCGACTCGCGCTCGCGGCGATCGGCGCAGAACGCGCTGTACCACGTCACGCAGGGCCTGCTGCGCCTGATGGCGCCGATCCTGTCGTTCACGGCCGAGGAGGCCTGGCGGGTGCTAGCCCCCGGGGACGAGACGATCTTCGTGCATACCTGGTACGCGTTCCCGCAGGTGCCCGACGGCGCGGCCCTGCTCGCGAAGTGGGCGCGCATCCGCGTGTTCCGCTCGGAAGTGCAGAAGCTGCTCGAGGCGCTGCGCGGGACGGGCGAAATCGGCTCGTCGCTCCAGGCCGAGGTCGATATCGCGGTGAATGGGGAGGAATCGGAGCTCCTGCGCAGCCTCGACGATGACCTGCGCTTCGTGCTCATCACGTCGCGTGCGACCGTGAAGCCGGCTGCGTCCGCCGGCGAAGCGCGAATCGTCGTGGCGCCGAGCGCGCACCCGAAGTGCGCGCGCTGCTGGCACTACCGCGCGGACGTCGGCGCCGATCGCGCGCATCCCGCGCTCTGCGGCCGGTGCGTCGCCAATCTCTTCGGCAGCGGCGAGCCGCGCGAGCATGCCTAGCGCCGGCAGCGCCGTCTTCCGCAGCCGGGAGGCGACCTGGTGGATCGTCGCCGCTGTCGTGGTCCTCGCCGACCAGGCGACCAAGTGGCTGGTGGGCGAGCTGCTGGCATCGCGGCCCCCCGCGGTGATCACGCCGTTCTTCAACTTCGTGCTCGCCTACAACACCGGAGCCGCGTTCAGCTTCCTCGCCGAGGGATCGGGCTGGCAGCGATGGCTGTTCGCCGGCATCGCGGTGGTCGCCGCGGCGCTCATCTCGGTGCTGATCCGGCGTCACGCCGAGCAGAGGCTCTTCTGCGCCGGCCTGTCCCTGATCCTTGGCGGAGCGATCGGCAATCTCATCGATCGCCTGGCGCGCGGGCACGTGGTCGATTTCCTGCAGCTGCACGCGGGCGACTGGTACTGGCCGGCTTTCAACGTGGCGGACTCCGCCATCACGGTCGGGGCGGTGCTCGTGGTGCTCGACAGCCTCCGGAGCAAGCCGGGGCAGGGACTACAATAGCGGCATGGAAGTCGTTCTCGCCAATCCCAGGGGCTTCTGTGCCGGCGTGGAGCGCGCGATCGCCATCGTCGAGCGCGCGATCGCGCTCCATGGCGCGCCGATCTACGTGCGGCACGAGGTGGTGCACAACCAATACGTCGTCGACGACCTGCGCCGCAAGGGCGCGGTGTTCGTCGAGGAGCTGTCCGAGGTGCCCGAAGGCAGCACGGTGATCTTCAGCGCCCACGGCGTGTCCAAGGCGGTCCAGCGCGAGGCGGAAGCTCGCGGGCTGCGCGTCTTCGATGCGACGTGTCCGCTCGTGACCAAAGTGCACGTCGAGGTCACGAAGATGCGCGAGGCCGGTCGCGAGATCGTCATGATCGGCCATCGCGGGCACCCGGAGGTCGAAGGCACGATGGGGCAGTCCCACGGCGGAATGTACCTGGTGGAAAACGTCGCCGACGTGGCCGGGCTCGAGGTCAGCGACCCGCAGAAGCTTTCCTACGTGACCCAGACCACGCTCTCGGTCGACGACGCGGCCGCGATCGTCCAGGCGCTGAAGAAGCGCTTCCCCGCGATCACGGGGCCGAGGAAGGATGATATCTGCTACGCGACCCAGAACCGGCAGGACGCGGTCAAGTTCATGGCGCCGAAGTGCGATCTCGTGATCGTCGTCGGCTCGCCCAACAGCACAAACTCCAACCGCCTGCGCGAGGTCGCCATCAACGTCGGCACCGAGACCTACATGATCGATAACGCCACCCAATTACGCGCCGAATGGCTGGCGGGCAAGCGGCGGGTGGGTGTGACCGCCGGCGCGTCGGCACCCGAAATCCTGGTGAAGGACGTGGTCGGGCGCTTGCGCGACCTGGGCGCCGAGCGCGTCACTCAGCTCGAAGGCGCGACCGAGACGGTCGTGTTTACGCTGCCGAGGAATCTGGCCACGCGGCCCGATAACGGGCCGCGCTGATCAGGGACAGGCGCGCGGATCCGGAGCGGCGACGGCCGGATCGCACATCCGTATGCTGCCGCCCGCGGATACGACCACGCGCAGCGGACGCGCGGTGGGGCCCGTCACCATCGGATTGCTGAGGTCGACCTGCGTGAACGGTAAGGATCCGTCCGCATTCTGAGGCACCACTCCGCCGAGCGCGTTGAAAGTGACTGTCGTCGCGGGAGGGACGGTTCCCGACGGGGTAATG
>DATDMW010000041.1:0-5948 GCA_036518595.1 Burkholderiales bacterium | reverse complement strand
GGGCACCTCGAGCCGGCTGAGCGTCGAGCTGTTCAAGGACCTCACGGGCATCGATCCCACGGCGATCCACTACAAGGGCGGCGGGCCCGCGGCCGTTGCGCTGATCGCGGGCCAGGTGGACATGATGATCATCACGCTCGGCGTCGCGATCGAGCACGTGCGCGCGGGCAAGCTGGTGGCGATCGCGGTGACCTCGCCGCGGCGTGCGCCGCAACTCCCCGACGTCCCCACGCTCGCCGAGACCTATCCCGGGTTCGAGACGCAGTCGTGGATGGGCTTGCTCGCGCCCGCGGGCACGCCGGCGGCGATCGTCGACCGCCTGAGCGGCGAGATCCGCAAGGCGCTCGCGGCCGGACCTTCGAAGGAGAAGCTCGAGAGCTTCGGCTACGAGGTGGTCGCGAGCTCGCCCGCGGAGTTCGGGTCGTTCGTACGCGCCGAGTCGGCGCGCTGGGAGCGGCTGATCCGCGAGCGCCACATCACGATCGACTGAGGCCGATCGCGGCCGGGAATGCCTAGCCCTTCGCGAGCTGGCGGTTCTTGCCCTCGAGCGACTTGATCAGCCCGTCGATGCCGCCCTGCTGCACCTCCTGCGCGAAGCTGCCGCGGTAGGTGGTGACGAGGCTGACGTTGGCGACGATCACGTCGATCACCTTCCAGCCCTGGTCCTCCTTCGTCATCCGGTAATCGATGTCGAGCGGCTGCCCGCCGCCGCCCTTGACGAGCGAGCGGACCGTCACTTCCTTGTCGTTCGCGCCGGCCTGCAGCGGCTTCACCTCCACGGTCTTGTCGGCGGCGACGGTGCGCGTCAGCGCCGAGGTGTAGGTGTTGACGAGCAGGTCGGTGAACTCGGCCTGCAGCTTCTTCTTCTGCTCGGGCGTCGCTTCGCGCCACGGGCGGCCGACGGCGAGGCGCGTCATCTCGGTGAAGTCGAAGTAGGGAAGCACCTTCTGCTGCGCGACCTTGCGCAGCGTCGCGCGGTCGGTGGTCTTCTTGATCGCCGCGAGCACGTCCTCGGTCGCCGCCTTCACGAGCTGGTCGGGGCTCTGCTGCTGGGCGAGCGCCGCTTTTCCGTTCAGCGTTCCGGCGAGCACCGAGATCAGCAGCACGGCTACAAGGCGGGAAAGGGCATTCGTCATGAGGGATAGTCTTTCCGGATTAGTCGGGGTCGGGAATCCCCGGTGTCTCCCTTTCGATTGCGACCCGGCCGGGGAGTTGCAGCCGCGTGCAACGCGTTTCGCGTCAAGGCGTTGGACGGGCGCACGGCCCCGCCCGAAGGAACCAGCAACCGGCGTTCCGGTCCAATCCGGTCGGGGGAAGGTCTAATCGCGGACCACGGCTGCGCAAACGCCGCCGGCGAGGCAGAATACGATGATGAAGGAAATTCTCGGCGTCACCGACGAGCCCCGGACGCTGCGGCGCTGGTTCCACGACGATTATTTCGATCTCTTCGTCTGGCAGACGGGCGAGGGTGAGATCACGCTGTTCCAGCTGTGCTACGGCATCGACTCCAGCGAGCGCGCGCTGGTGTGGCACCAGTACGGCGGCTTTTTCCACGACGGCCTGCATTCGGCGCGCTCGTCGGAGCAGGTGCTGGGCGCGCGCCTGCATCCCGACGCGCCGCTCACCGACGACCCGATCGTCGCGCGCTTCGAGTCGGCGGCGAACACGCTGCCCGACGATATCCGCGATTTCATCGCGGCGCGGCTGAAGGAGTACGCCGAGCAGAAGCCAGTGCCGGCGCGTCGCAAGCGCTTTCGCCGCGAGGAGTGGCAGCGAAAGCCCGGCGCCAAGGCCGCCAAGAGCGGCAAGCAGCAGGCCTCCTGAGCGCTACCAGGGAATGTCCGAGCCGTCGTAGTTGATGAAGCGGCCGGAATCCCGGCGCGACAGTCCCGCGATCACTTTCCGCATCCCGGCGACCGACGTCTCGGGCGCGAGCGGCGCGCCGGCGCCCCCCATGTCGGTGCGCACCCAGCCCGGGCTGAGCGCGACGACGATCACGCCGCGTCCGAGCGCCGAGGCGAACGACTTGGTGACGGCGTTCAGCGCGGCCTTGCTCGAGCCGTAGAGATAGTCGCCGGCGCGCATCTCCATGATCGAGCCGAGGCGGCTCGAGATCATGACGATGATGCGGCGCCCGCTCGCCGCGACGTTGTCGCGGAGCGCCTCGGACATCGCGGCCGGTCCGAGCACGTTCACGCGCAGCACCTGCTCCCACGCGGCGTAGTCGAGCGTGCCGATCGCGAGGCCGCTCGGACCGTAGATGCCGGCGTTGTTGATGAGCACGTCGAGCGCGACGCCGCCGTCGACGTCCGCGCCGAGCGACTGCAGCGTCGCCTTGGCGTCGGATCGGCGGATGGTCGCGATGACCTTCCAGCCGTCGGCCGCGTACTGCCGCGCGAACTCGAGCCCGAGCCCGCGGCCTGCGCCGGTGATGAGGACGGTCGGCATTGGGTTTGGATCGCCGATGCATGAACGGGTTTCAGCCGGAGTTTAATCTCCGGGGCGCACGCTACAATCGACGCAATGAAATCCCGTACGGTCGCGATCCTCGAGAGCCGGCTGTCGACGCAGCTCGCCGGGCTGATCGCCCGGCGCGGCGCGCGCGTCATCGCCGCGCCCGCGCTCGCCGAGACGCCCGACGTCGACCTCGATGCGATCGGGCGCCTCGTGAACGGGCTCGGTGTGCGCCCGCCGAAATTGGCCGTGTTCCAGACCGGCGTCGGGACGCGCGCGCTGTTCGAGGCGACCGACGCGCTCGGCGCGACGCCGAAGCTGCTCGACGCGCTCGCGAAGGCCGTCGTCGCCGCGCGCGGGCCGAAGCCCACCGCGGCGCTGCGCGCGCGGGGCGTGCGCATCGACCGCTCGGCCGCCGAGCCGTACACCACCGCCGAGGTGCTCGCCGCGATCGCCGACCTGCCGCTGCGGGGCGAGCGTGCGCTGGTGCAGCGCTACGGCGCGTCGAACGAGGAGCTCGACCACGCATTGGAGGCGAAAGGCGCCGAGGTGGTCGAGATCGCGACCTACCGCTGGTCGCTGCCCGCGGACACGGCCCCGCTCGCCGCGCTGCTCCACGCGCTCGAGCGCGGCGAGGTCGGAGCGACGGTGTTCACGAGCGCCTCGCAGGCGCGGAACCTGTTCGCGCTGGCCGAGAGGCTCGGGCGAAGCGACAGCGCTTCAGTACGACTTCGGCAACCCGAGCACCTTCTCCGCGATGAAGCACAGGATCAGCTGCGGGCTGACCGGCGCCAATCGCGGGATCCACGCCTCGCGCAGATAGCGCTCGACGTGGTACTCCTTCGCGTAGCCCATGCCGCCGTGGGTGAGCACGGCGGTCTCGCACGCGCGCCAGCAGGCTTCGGCGGCGAGGTACTTCGCCGCGTTCGCCTCGGCGCCGCACGGCTTGCCGGCGTCGTAGAGGGACGCGGCGTTGAAGGTCATCAGGTTCGCGGCCTCGAGCTCCATCCAGGAGCGTGCGAGCGGGTGCTGCACGGCCTGGTTCTGCCCGATCGGGCGGTCGAAGACAATGCGCTCGTTCGCGTACGCGGCCGCGCGCGCGAGCGCGGCGCGCCCGAGGCCGACGGCCTCGGCGGCGATCAGGATGCGCTCGGGGTTCATGCCGTGCAGGATGTACTCGAAGCCGCGGCCGTCGTCGCCGATGCGGTCGGCCGCGGGAACGCGCAGGCCGTCGATGAAGACCTGGTTGGAGTCGACGGCGTGGCGGCCCATCTTGTCGATGACGCGCGCTTCGATCTTCCCGCGGTCGAAGTCGGTGTAGAAGAGCGTGAGGCCGTGCGTGCCCCGGGCTTCTTCGACGGGCGTGGTGCGCGCGAGCAGCAGGATCTTCGTCGCAACCTGCGCGGTGGAGATCCACATCTTCTGTCCGGAGACGACGTAGTGGTCGCCGTCGCGCAGCGCCTTCGTCTTCAGCCCGAGCGTGTTCAGCCCGGCGTCGGGCTCGGTGACGGCGAAGCACGCGCGGTCCCGGCCCGCGACGAGCGGCGGCAGCCAGCGGCGCTT
Organism: Burkholderiales bacterium; assembly: GCA_036518595.1. Lineage (GTDB taxonomy): Bacteria > Pseudomonadota > Gammaproteobacteria > Burkholderiales > SG8-39 > VBDM01. Next base: position 1,931 of record DATDMW010000041.1, on the reverse strand, counting down.
CTGCTCCTCGCTCGCGAACACGACGACGGGATTCAGCCCGAAGATGTTCATGTGCAGCGCCGACGCGCCCGAGAACCCCGCGCCCGACTCGGACACGGCCTGCATCATCAGCGCCGCCTCGACGATCCCCAGGCCCGCGCCGCCGTATTGCTCGGGCATCGCGATCCCGAGCCAGCCGGCGTCGGCGAAGGCCTGGTGGAAATCGTGCGGGAAGGCGCCGTCGCGGTCCCTCGCTAGCCAGTATTGCGCGTCGAACGGCGTGCACAGGCGCGCGACCGCGTCGCGGATGCGCTGCTGCTCGCCGGTGAGCGCGAAGTCCATCAATGGTCGCGATCGCGCTCTTGCTCCAGGTGGAACCGGTGCATCAGCCGGTGCGCGAGCGGCGCGAGGATGACGCCCGTGGCGATGATCACGACCAGGCCGCAATAAAGCGCGTACAGCCCGGCGAAGAGCTTGCCCGCGGCGGTCATCGGCGCGTCCACGGGCCCCATGCCGCCGAGCAGCATGGCGGCGTTGAGAAAGGCGTCGATCCAGTCGAGGCGCTCGAAGACGTGGTATCCGGTCATTCCGATCGCGAGCGACACGAAGGCGAGGCCCGCAGCGACGGCGGCGCTCTGCGCCAGCCGGCCGAAGAACTTGCGGCGCGACAGCAGCGGCTGGGTCCTGTGCTCGTACATGCCGGGCTCCCTGGGTGCGCGTAATGATGCCAAGCGCGCCCGGCGAACGCCAGAAGTATCAGGGCCCCGGGAGAGGCGGGGGAGCGATGCGCCCCGTCAAAGGGTGCCGCGGCAGCACGAAGCAGACGCGGACGCGCTCGCCCTGCACCGGCTCGGGCCAGATGCTGCCCCCGTGCGCCTCCACGATGGACCGGCAGATCGACAGGCCGAGGCCCGCGCCGCGACGGTCGTGCGTGGCCTGCCAGAACGGCTGGAACATGGCCTCGATCTCCGCTCTCGCGAGCGGCGGTCCCGTGTTGTCGACGCAGAAGCGCACGCCGGCCGCGGTCCTTTCCGCAGAGAGGGTGATGCGCCCGCGCGGGGGCGTGAACTTGAGCGCGTTGTCGAGCAGGTTCGCGAACACCCGCAGGACCCGGTCGGCGTCGGCATGGATGATCGGCAGCTCGCCCGCAACGTTGACCTGCAGCTGCAGCGATCCCTTCGCGAGAAGCGGCCGCGCCGACTGCACCGCGCGGTCGATCAGGCTGGCGGCCGCGACCGGCTCGAGCTTCAGCATCGACGGGCCGCCCGTGGCGGTGACCGCGACCGCGAGCAGGTCGTCCACCATCCCCGACATGCGGCGCGCGATGTCGACCAGCGTGGCGGCCACCGGCGCGAGCGGCGCGCCGCCCGGCAGCTCGCGCAGCTTGCGATCGAGCGCGGCCGCCGCCGCGGCGAGGCCGTTCAGCGGGTTGCGCAGGTCGTGCGTGACGACCGCGAGGATCTCCTCCCGGTCGCGCACCGCGGCGCGCAGCTGCTCCTGCGTGTACTGCAGCGCCGTGATGTCCTCGTTCACCACGATGGCGCCCGCAATCTCGCCGTGCTCGTCGCGCAGCGGAGCGGCGGTGTTGATGATGGTCTTGAACGAGCCGTCGAAGCACTGGATGCGGATCAGCTCCGCGTCGGAGGTCTCGCCCCTGGTGATCGCGCGCGCCAGCGCCCATTCCTCGGCGGCGATGGGCTTGCCGGTATCGGCCCACCAGCCCTTGTACTGCCCGAACTCGGCGATCGGCACGTAGCGGGCGCCGCGCCAGATGCGCTCGCCGGCGGGATTGCTGCTGACGATGCGGCCCGTCCGGTCGGCGATCCATACGCCCACCGGCAGGATGTCGAAGATGCCGCGCAGCAGGCGTTCGTTCTCCCGGATCGCCTGCTCCATGCGCATGCGCTCGCTCATGTCCTGGAAGGCGCCGACACCGCCGATAACGCCGCCGT